>NZ_JAGYGU010000020.1:0-63092 GCF_018991255.1 Lactiplantibacillus sp. 30.2.29
TAGTAATGTTTTCACCAGTGTTATTATTGAACCCTGACATTTTCTCAACGCCAAACTGTACCCGCTTATTTAGTCGACTTAGATTATAGTTCTTCATTGCTACCACCTAACAATCCTGATTTGGGGTTATTGAACCAATCTAGTACCGCTTGGCTTTCCTCTTTGCGTAAGTCTGTTAGTGCCGGATTACCATTTTCTTGATACTGAACAATTGCCACGAAATCAGGCTCTTCGGCAAAATTGTCTTTTGTATTTCGCACAAATTGATAAATATTAAGAACTACCACTTCACTCCCATTTCGTAAATATAAATGTTCATGTTGGTTAGGTTCCCGAGTAACGAATAACTCACATTGCCCCATCTTATTGTCACAGTCAATCATTCTAATTTTCATTATAGTTAGATCCTTTCTATATATTAATCATCTAATTGTTCCAACATCTTGTACGCATTTTTGCGTTGTTCTTCATCGCTTAAAGGATTATTCAAAACTTGGCTTGAAACGTTTCGGATAACGTAGGCGTCAGCTAACCAACCTTGACTTGATTTCTTAAAGTGATCGTCACTAAATTGTGCATATATGGGGTACATGAGTTTTAAGTCTCTTACAGTTTCTGGCTCATATTCTCCATCTTCATTTGGGGCAAAGTTCCCAACCAATCCTTTATCTTTTGCTTTTTGAGTTGGCTCACCATTTTGATCTAAAGCACCTTCTTTAATCAAGGCTCTGTAAATACACGATTTTAATTCATTAACTCTATTTGAGACAATTGGCCCATATTGTTTAACGTAAATGTCAAAAGCTTGCTCAACTAAACTTGGATAAATTACTTTCATTTTTCATTTTCCTCCTGTACTGGAAATGTTTGTTTTAACGTGGTCCACGTGGTCCGGTGGTCCAAACGTTGATATATCAGCACTTCAAAGCCCCCTTGACGTGGTCCATATGGTGGTCCAACGTGGTCCACTTGGTAAATTTCTGATTAAACTTCGCGCATATACCCATGTAGACGTTGGCCATTCATTCTAATTCGTTGACTTTTCCACCCGTCCATATTGTCCATTAACAACTTAATTCGCTTAGCTTCCGAGTTTGTTCGCCCGGTTAAATAACGATCAACTGTTTTATGGAAGACAACTTCCATAATTTCCCGAGTTGTTGTTTGATTGAGCAGTTTCCGTTCATTGCTAACTTGATCTTGTAGCCACTTAGATTGCTGACTGTAGTCACTGACATAGCTTTGTTTTAAGCTGGTACTCATTTTTCCCCAATCTGTGGGAACTTCCATTGCTAAAAATTCTTCAATGGCATCTCGCATAGGGTCAACAGCTTCCGCAGCCATCTGATACGCCTTAGCCTCTTTCACGGTGGCCTGATCCAGATATAGCAGTTCGCCATTCCTAAACCAATACGCGGCCTCCGCCAATACTTGAAGTATATAATTCTCGTCCGGGTGCCATACATCTAATTTGGCCTTGTTGACCCCACATTTAATTGGATAGAAGCGCCGTTCACCGGTCGCGTCCTTTAAATAGTCGGTTTGGTTAGTCGTGCCAATAAATACGCATTTACGCGGGTGTGGCAACGCATAGCGGCCGTAACTATTCCGATATGTGTCGGATTGTGCACTAATAAAATTTTTAATTCCCTCAACGTCCGTTTTTTTCATAGCGGAAAGCTCGGCAACTTCAATAATCCAACTACCTTGTAACTGTTGATAATCGTCTTTCTGTTTCCCCATTCCTTTCAACGAATCATTGAATTTATCCGGGTATAGATTCTTACCAGCCGTACTCTTGCCAAGTCCTTGGCTTCCCTCTAAGATAGGGACAATTTCAAACTTAACTCCGGGAACATAGGCCCGGGCAATAAGACCAGTTAGCCATTTCTTAGTGATGGTGCGGGTGTAGTGATTATCTTCGGCACCTAAGTAATCAATGAAATAACGTTCAGCACGTGGCTGGCCGTCCCATTCTACCGCTTCAATACGAGCCTTAACCGGATTGATTGTCTTGCGGCGTGCTTCTGTAACTACCGCGTCGGTAATGTTTTCCTTGCTGAATAACAAGTTGTAATGATCTTCAATATAGCTTCTCAATAACGTGTCATCACTATCATTCCAAAAACCTTTTTTGAACAGTGAATTGTCTGCTTGTGGTGTTTTGACAATTTGTTCCGAGAACTCGTCAAAGACAACTAGTCCTTTCAACATTTCGTCATGTTCCATAATTAAACGGATATTGTAAAGAGACTGTGTTTTGATCCCATCGTCCGAATTTTTTTTGAAATCATTCTGCCAATCAGCGTCACGTTGCATTTTGATAACATTATTGGCTGCTTCTCGGGTCTCTGCTGGTAAATCCATTGCTTTGCCCATTAATGAACCCCCTTACTCTCTCGTTTTAAAATGGATTGAAAAATAACATTAACTTCCTTGATTGGTAGTGCCGGATCAACGAACGAATCATTGATCACTGACAGCATGTTATAGACTGTCTTGGGACTAGCACCGACGCCAAACATACGACCGGCAATTTTAGTTAACCAAGCATTGCGATTACCTTGGGTTGTCCCAGTTACCATTTCATCTAACAAGCGACCGGTATACTTCTTTTGGCATGTAGCATAGGCGCGTTCTGACGGCCAGTTCACTTTTTGCCCCGTCAACTTATCAACTAACCATCGAGGAGCCGGCTTAACATCCGCCAATGTTCTACCATCTAAGGGTTGATACTGCTTGCCGTTAATCTCGCTTGGTGCGATCACCGTGAAGTCGCTTAACAAGTCAATCCCAGGCCAAACGTCAATTTTGCGAACCTTATCACCGGTATACTTAAAGAAGTAATGAAGACCACCACCAGCGGTCTTTTCAATGTACGTATCTGGCGAAAGTGTCTTGCCTTGACGCTGTAATTTCATCAGGCTATCTTTTCCATTCTTAGTAGAATCATGAATATCAACATCAACTACCAATAAGTGGGACGTGTCTAATCGCAAGCCTAAGTTATAATACGGGCTATTTTTAAACCATGCGAAGATGGTGTTCTGGTCACTAGTTGCGTCTTTATAGCCCGCCACCCCTTTGGGTGGCTTCTTCGTATTCTCAATCAGTGGGTAAACCGTATAGCCTTGCTGGGCCAGCTCAATTGCTTTATCAAGCGTTGCGAACTCTTTCATTGTTCATCACCGCCAAACGTATTAAGATCATCAATATCTGTATAGTGATTTTCTGCATATTGCTTTATGACAGTGATTAGTCCACTCAATTTTTCGGAATGATCAATATTTTTATTAACGAAGTAGTCATAGACAAAATCATCTAAAGCATCTATTGAAGTTACGAGTGATCCAGCCTCAAACACTAGTTCATCTAAATCTTTAGTTTTCTTCATTACAAATTCCCTTCATATAACCGTGCTAACGTGTTAAAATAAGGGAAAGCATATTTTTGATTATTTCTTTCTGACCTACTACCGTCCAAAGTAAAGTAGGTCTTTTTTGTATGCTCTCCCATGCGACTGACCTCACATTCCAAAATACCGACGTGGGTTCTTGATTAACTTAACCACCACGTTGCCGACAAACGACACAATTATAAATTTGATTGCCCATAAGATTGCTGTTGCCATCATGAAATCACCTCCTTAAAATTATTCTGCCCCCGCATGGTGCAATTAAATTGTTTTTGAGGCTAAATATTTATCTAGCTCTTTGCGTTCAATACGTTTTAGTCTACCAATGCTAGTTACCTTTAAACCGTCATTAATCATCTTGTAGACTGTATTCACACTACCAATATGAAGTTCTTCCATCACTTGCTGGTATGTAAGCCAACTTTTTTCTGTGCTGTTCATATAAATTCACCCCCTCTCGATTACATTTAAACAGTAACATAAATTACTGCATGGTTCAATAAAAAAATAACTATCTGCGGTTATTTTTTTTATCCTTTGCAGTCAAGTACGAGTTGTTGTATATTCTAAATATAAGGAAGTGATTGTTTTGATTAAAATAGATTTGAAAAAGCTGGCAAAATCGAAAGGTTTTACTCTGACAGACATTTCAAAGGCTACTGGTATTTCAATGAACACACTATCAGTATTAGGCAGAAACGTGTCAACAGGTATCCAATTCGATACCCTTGATAAAATATGTCGCTTTTTAACCTGTACACCGAATGATATAATCAAGGTTTTACCTGATGATTATATAGTTCAAGTGCCCGCCCAAAAAAGCAAAAACGACGCAATATATGCTATAGGGGTAAAAGAAACAGTCATACACAAATCAATTGTCGAAAATTCTATGTATAATGCTGATGCCGAAGAAAACATTTTTCATGTAAAATTAATTTCATATACTGATAATGAAGCAATCTTTTTTGTTGGCTTGCCAGTTGGTAGTGGTTTTTTAAATACACCAACCGAGTCGGAAGAGAAAACCACAAAATGGCTAGTGTCACTCAACGAAAGAAATCGAGCTTCCATTAGTAAACAAGCTACTGGGATATATTTAGAAAATTATTGGAATAAAAAAATAGCTCTTCCCCAAAAAGTCTCTATTGTATTTAACGTCCCCAATCAAGGAAGCGTATATAGCTTTACATTGCACGAAAAAGATAATCATGTTTTATTGGAAGATCATTAATAACTATGTTTGAGTATTAATATGATTTTTCTCTACATAACACTGCCCCCGCACGGTACGTTATGGAGGAAATTATAAATGGCAACAATCAAGAAATATCAGGACAAGGACGGGAATACCCGTTATCAGTTTCAAGTTTATTTAGGTGTTGATCCTCAAACTGGTAAAAAGAAGTCAACCCGGCGGCGGGGTTTTAAATCAAAAAGTGCTGCCCGTATTGCTTTATCCAGAATTGAAGTAGAGTTACAGCAAGAACCGGTTTTACCAGTTGATAACAATATTCTCTTCGTTGACGTCTATCATGAATGGTACGACCAGTATATTAATACCGTTCGTGAAAGCACTTGGGCAAGGACTGCTGGTATGTTCGATAATCACATCTTGCCGTTGTTTGGTAACAAGCGGTTACGAACCATCACCGTCAACCAGTGCCAGCGTGCTGTTAATCTATGGTTTAAAGAAGTCACGTACAATTACAAGCGTTGGTACAATTATCTGGTATCAGTCTTTGAATACGGCTTAAAACACGGCTATATCACACATAATCCAGCTAGAATGATTACAATGCCGGTCAAGCCTGATAGTTGGGGTGATAAGCCCGATAACTTCTGGGATCGCGATCAACTAAAGACGTTCTTCAAGTGCATTGACCAACAAAAAGAGCCCGAAAAGTATTGCCTCTTCCGGGTACTAGCGTTTGCAGGCGTGCGACGCGGCGAGTGTTTAGCCCTGACATGGCAAGATATTGACTTTGTCCATAAGACCTTGCGGGTTAATAAAACACTTACCCAAGGGAAACGCGGCAAGCAGATTATTCAAGCCCCTAAGACAAAAAAGGGCCGCCGCACTGTCAGCTTAGACAATACGACGGTAGAAATATTACAACGCTGGCATAAACAGCAACGTGAGTATTATTTGTTTTTAGGTTTTAATACGTTACAGCCGGATCAGTTAGTTTTTGCTAACACTAAGAACGGTTTTAAATCGCTTAATACTCCGGGTAAGTGGTTAAAGCGGATCATCACTGATTACCACCTAACCCCTAGTATTACCGTACATGGTTTTCGACACAGTCACGCCTCCGCTTTGTTTGCCGCTGGTGCCACCATTAAAGAAGTACAAACCCGATTAGGCCATGAGGACGTTGCAACAACCCTAAATGTTTACACACACGTCACTAAGGGCCAAAATCAGCAGGCGGCCAATAAGTTAGCTAATTATTTAGGCTTTTAAACTTGGCATATTCAGGCACTTTTTACCAAGTGGACCACGTTGGACCACCATATGGACCACGTCAGGGGGTCTTTGAAGTGCTGATATATCAGCGTTTGGACCACCGGACCACGTGGACCACGTTAAAACAAACATTTCCAGTTCTAGCAGGGAACTGGGTTATTTTAACACTTCATAGTAAAAGTAAGCCAATTGGTAAGCCAAAGGTAAAAAGTCTCACGTGAAACACCGCATAAGCACTGGTTTAATAGCGTTTATGTTTCAGTTGGGTTCAAACCCCTGACTGCCCATCATATAACCACACTAATCAGTTTTCACGCTGTGATAATCCACCGTGAAAGCTGATTTTTTTATACGCCCAAAAAGTGAAAGGACTGATCGCAGCCGTACAGCCGCGCCAGTCCTTTTTTGACATCAGCATCAATCCGCCAATGCTGGGTTTACTTTTCAATGTGGAAATAGCCTTCAGGTGCCTCGCTCGGCTTAGCCTGGTGCCAATGTTGGTTACTGCTTCCGTACTTGGTCGGTTGCGCATCGGGGTCCATCGCGACAAAGCGCCGCCCCACGGCATCCATAAAAATCACGACCCGCTGATACTCACGCGCAGGCGTGACCAACGTACAATTCTCATGCTTAATACCATAAACATCTACAAAATCCATCCTGACCACTTAGCTTTCTTGTTTGTCTGACGGACATCACCAACTGAAAAACCGAACCGTTAACATCAACGGTTCGGCACACTGCTAACTATTGAGGTCGAACGTTCGTCGCTTGCGGACCACGATCACCTTGTTCTTCATCATAGGTTACTTTTTGACCTTCATCTAAGGTCTTGAAACCATCCGTTTGGATCGCTGAGAAATGAACGAAGACATCGGTACCGTCTTCACCCGTAATAAAACCAAATCCCTTATCCGCGTTGAACCATTTTACCGTACCATTTTTCATTAATATAAGTCCTCTCAGAACTGACTGAAGTGGCGACAACGTTAACCCTTAGGACGACCCATCGCTGGAGTGCCCCGCGCGCTAAGTGTTTCAAGTATATCATACCTCGCCCAATTAAGGGCAAATAACGCCATGCATAACGGATGACTTTCCCCCGCAGTTCAGGCATACTAATTAGTAACAAAGGGGGGAAGCTAATCATGCAACATACCACTCGACAAGCAGCGCTCCAGATGATTCAGACAGCCCCCGTCTTCACATTAGCAACCGTTGATGCGGATGGCTATCCGACCATGGTAGCGCTGAGTCCTTTACCAATCAAACGGCGACTGGAAGAACTCTACTTCTACACCAGCCGCCAAACATCAACCACGCAAAATATTCAGAACTGTCGGCAGGCCAGCCTATTTTACTATCAACTCTCGGACTATTCGTCCATTATGTTACGCGGTAAATTGACCCTGGTCGGCAATAATGCGTTTGACCAGGATTGGCGCACGGCGCTGACCGACTTTCAGCAACAACTGGACTACAAGGACCCGGTCATTCTGCATTTTCAGACCAATTCGATCAAAATTCGTCAGATGATGACGATCGACCACCTGGAACTCATCGATCCACCCACTGATGAGCGACCGCATTAAATCTGACCCGCGCGCGCATGTACAGCGTCGTTTCGGGCGTCCGACCGCGTGTGCGCACCTCAAGATATTGCCATTATTATATTCTGAAAGCCGTCATTAGACCGTCGTTTAATGGCGGCTTTTTATGTAAAATCATCCCCGAATTAGCACTGGCCTCTACCTTGACCGTGCACCAAGTTCGCCCCGACAAGGCCACAAGCCCCCCCTTGATTCGTTCATTCACCTTCATAAGTAATGCCGCTTTCATCCCCGTAACGACGTGCTTTCAGCCGCAATATTTGCGAGGCCGCTAAAAAGAGACTAGGCTATAAGTGTACCTAATATTTTCATAGTTATAATTAAATGAATGCAATTTTTAATGACCGAACTAAGGAGTGTGAACTAATGAAACTTATTAGATTGCGAATTGAAAATGATGCGATGGACATCGCCTATCACCCGGTATCGGGACAAGAAGCGACCGTCCATTACCTAATTGCTTATAATCCTGACCAATCAATTGGTGAAAACCTGGAAAACATCAAGGTGCGCCTAGCGGGATTGAAATTTGACGCGGCAATTCTTGAGAACGGCTTATCGTACCCTTTCTCCGATACGATTGTCGGCGTGAACTATGACCGCATTGATGTCGGCTTGGCGTTAACGAACTTGCTGAACATTCCGGTCGTCAGTCAGGCCGCCGTTGAGCAACTCGGACTGGCAGCGGCCGTCAAAGCCAAGAGTGCCTACTTAAAGTGGCATCTCGACTACTACGGCCAGTACCACGGCGTCCGCAATAATGGTCAAGAAGCCATGCTGACGATTGGTAACGGCTACTTCGGGCTACGTGGCGCCTTTTTGGAAAGTCACGCGGACAAGGATAATTATCCAGGAACCTACGTTGCCGGCGTCTTCGACCAAGAAACGACGACCATCAATGACCACCAAGTCACCAACGAAGACTTAGTCAATCTACCGAACGCACAATTCATCACGTTTGGCATCGATCACCAAACGCCATTTCAACTCAATGAACACGACTTACAAGACGTTTATCGGAGCCTCGATCTAAAGACCGGGATTCTGACGACGACCAAACTCATTCAACTGGCTTCCGGCCATCAGCTCAAGATTCGCTCACAAAAGGTCGCTAACATGCAGGACTGGCACCGTTACAGCATCCGCTATCAAGTGACACCGCTCAACTTTGCCGGGAGCTTACAGATTTATTCCGAAATCGATGGCAGCGTCGTCAACAGTAATGTCAGTCGTTACAACGTTTTTGACCAGCATCACTTACAGACGATGGGCATCGAGACTGCGGCCAATACCGTTTTTCTCTCGGGACAAACTAAATCATCGCACATCAACTATACGATTGGTGCCCAACTGACCAGTCCCGACGTACCTGCCATCAAGAATTTCCACAGCACGCAACAATCCCAGGGCGTTCAACAAACCGTCTCGCTAGCCGTCGAAGCTGGTAAGACTTATACGTTTGATAAAGACGTCGTGATCACGACGAGCAACGTCGCTGATGACGCTCAGTTGACCCAGGTCCAAGCCGAACTCGACCAGTCCAGTTTTGACAAAACGGCAAGTGCCAGCAAGGACTATTGGGACGCAACTTGGCGGACGACCGATATCAAAGTTCGCGGCGACATTACTAGTCAGCGCCTGTTGCGGGTGAACATCTACCACAGTTTCGTTTCCGCTGCCGCCATTGAAAGTGGCCAACTAGACGCTTCCGTGGGGGCCCGTGGATTACACGGCGAGGCTTACCGTGGTCACGTCTTCTGGGATGAAATGTTCATTTTGCCGTTCTACACCTTGCACCGACCAGAATTAGCCAAACAACTCCTGTACTATCGTTACCGGCGATTACCAGCGGCTCGTAAAAATGCCCAGGCGGAAGGCTATCGCGGCGCTATGTTCCCGTGGCAATCCGCTTCAAAGGGTGACGAGCAGTCGCAATTCACCCATCTGAATCCCATCACGAAGACCTGGGATCCAGACAACAGCCGCCTACAACGCCACGTCTCGTTAGATATTGCCTACAACGTCTGGTTCTACTACCACGTCACGCAAGACCGCGACTTTCTCAATCATTATGGGATGGAATTATTGCTCTCAATTGCCGCATTTTGGATCAGTAAAGCGACCTATAATGAAGAAACTGGACGATACGATATTAGTGGCGTGATGGGTCCCGACGAATTCCACGAAAATTACCCGAACAGTACTAAGCCGGGATTGAAGAATAACGCCTATACCAATATCATGGTCGCCTGGCTCTTCGATATCATTACGAAGTTCAAAGCACAAATGCCACAGTCGGCCTTCCAACAAGCGGCTGAAGCGGCCAGTTTCGATACGGCCACTAGTCAAAAGTTGACGGATATTAGTCATCATTTGGCCTTAGAAATCAACCGTCGCGGGGTCATTGCCCAATTTGAAGGATACTTCAATCTGCCGAAACTTGATTTTCAGGCTTATCATCAAAAATACGGCGATATTGCCCGGATGGACCGCATCTTGAAGGCGGAAGATAAGACACCGGATGCCTACCAAGTCGCCAAACAAGCGGACGCCCTGATGGCCTTTTACAACTTTGACGTGCCAACGGTCCAGGGTCTGATCGAACAAATGGGGTATCAACTCCCTAAAGAGTATTTGACCCACAACATTCAGTACTACCTGGCCCGCACGACCCATGGTTCGACCCTGTCACGCATCGTTTACGCGGTCTTGAACCAGCTGGATGACAACGATGATGACGCTTGGAAACTATTCTCCGAAGCCCTCGCCTCTGATTACTATGATATTCAGGGTGGGACCACGGCAGAAGGCATTCACTTAGGCGTGATGTGTGCCACTTTAAATCTGACCACCCGCAATTTTGGTGGCGTCAGTCCCCTCGGTGAGCACCTGCAAGTCAATCCGCAGTTGCCAGACCACTGGCAGACTTTGAAATTCAAGCATCTGTTCCGTGGTATCCACTACGTCTTTGTCATTGACCATCAGCGCGTCACCGTCACCGCTGATCAACCAAGCACGATCATTATCGGCAAGCAATCGTACCAATTACAAGCTAAGAAACCACTGTCAGTCACTTATGCCAGTTAAATTAGGAGGAAAAAACGATGGTTGAATTTGCAGCAATCAAAGGATTTGTCTTCGATCTCGATGGCGTCATCACGGATACGTCGGTCTTTCATAGTCAGGCTTGGCATCAAATTGCGGACAAGGTCGGCGTAAGTTGGGATGACCAGTTGGCCGACGCGCTCAAAGGTATCAGCCGGATGGATTCACTGAACTTGATTTTAGCCCGTGGGCATCGAGAAAATGACTTCACCCCTGACCAAAAAGCCGCGTTAGCTGCCGAAAAGAACACTAATTATCTCGCACTGGTCAATCAAATGACGCCCGCTAACATTTTGCCAGGCATCACTGATTTCTTAGCAGAATTGCAAGCCCATGGTTATGCCATGTCGCTGGCTTCAGCCTCTAAGAATGCGCCACTAGTGTTGAGCAAATTAGGCCTGGGGCACTACTTCACCAAGGCCGTTGATCCCGCCACGCTAACGCATGGTAAACCAGATCCAGAAATCTTCCGGCGCGGCGCTGAAATTTTGAATCTGAGCCCCGCTGAATGTATCGGGGTCGAAGATGCGGCTGCCGGCGTCCAATCCATCAACGGCGCCGGCGAAACATCGATTGGTATCGGTGACCCCACCGTGTTAGCTGCCGCCGACATCAACTTCACCGACACCACCCAATTGACCTTAGCCAATATTCAGTCACAACTGGTTACGGCCTGATTACTGCCTGAATGCCAATTTAATTAGTCTCTGTTTTCAACGTTCGCATCAAAGTAGCTTGATGCGGGCGTTTTTTTATTGGGCACATTAGCCGGATTTTGGTATCTGACTTAGTGATTAGTAGGATTCCTGTTCGTCAGCCGATGCGCGCCCGATTCCGACTTCCGGGGCCGGCTGACAATTGCTGGAACGTAAGCCGACATCGATTTGAACTCACGCAGAAGACCACTGCGCAATTTCAAATACGAGTCTTATTCTAAGCCGGAAGAACCCCACTTCCAGCTAAGAATAATTTGGCTACTGAGCATTGTCCGGCGGGCCGGACAGTCGGGAACCCACTCAAATGGCGGATGAACGGCCACCTATCTGGGTGCAATTGACCATTGAATATTAGGTGGATGATCCTTCAGAAAAAAATTTTAAATCAGTATTTATGATGGTTTACGGTATTTAAATGCTGACAAGACGACTTGAAGATTACTGGCTAGCGTCAGGGAAACCAGTCCTGAGATTAGACGCTAGAGTTGTTATTAGTGCAGAATTCAGAGTTTTACTCTCTTAGATGACTCAAAAATGTTGGCGAGATAACTTAGCTATTATTGGGAATCAGCCTTACAGTTGAAAGCCAAGATAACTGTTTACTAGGAACCAACGACCAGTCCGTCAAAAGTTGAGTCCGCAAATGTCTGCCTTTCGAATACTATCCAGGCTGGAGGGCATTCTGGGCAAGGCCCAGTGGTGAAATTTCACTTAGCAAGCGTCCTTTGCTTGGTTAGTGAAAGACCAGTATTTAAGACGTGGGCTGGCGGCTTAAATCTGTGTCCACCACGTTCCGGCCATTGCCCAGAATGCCTGGAAGCCGGCTTAGGACGCGGCATCCAGGCAATTTTACACTAACTCGCCCTATTTCCAGCGGTTCTAAGCTGGCGGGCTTGACTTTATGTCCTAAACCAAAAGCGACAAGCCGTCTAATCATGACGCCTTGCCGCTATTGAATTCAAACTAGTTTTGTCTCAATGCTTCAAATCAAGTCAAAGTGCTTTAGCCCCTGTGCGATCCCATCGTGCATGTTGTCGGCGGTAACGTAGGCAGCGAGCCGTTTGACGCGTGGATGACCGTTGCCCATTGCGATTGGGGTCTGGACCATGCGGAACATCTCAATGTCGTTTAATTGGTCGCCGAATGCGTAGGTCGGGACGGTCGTCAGGTGCGCTTTGGTCAAAATATCGCGGATGCCGACTGCTTTAGAAACACCCCACTGCATCGTGTCCAAGGCGCGCGGATTATTGCGAACGAAATGGAGCCGACCACGGTAGCGACGTGCATACTGCGCGGCATTCAGTGGGTCAAAAGTCAGTAAGAAATTAATGTGGCGGTGTTGGTAGAACTGCGGGTCGACCGTTGCCGTCTGATGGAGCGTTTGATAATTATCGACGGTGAGGGCATCCCGATGGCTCAACGCAAAACCGGCGTTATTATAGTAAGCCAAGGCATGCTGCTGACGATTGGCGAAGTGGGTCACATCCGCCAAGAGATCCTTATCGAGTTCGTGCGCGCTCAAAAAGTGGCCCTGATAAGCCACATAACTACCGTTGGCGCTCACGATCGAATCAATCCCAGTCTGTTGCATGATGTCGCGCACTTCAAAGACGTTGCGGCCCGTCGCAATGACTGGCAAGATGTGATTGGCTTTTAATTGTCGAATGGCCTGAATGCTACTTGGCGCCACCGTCTTGTCGTCGCGCATCAGGGTGCCATCCAAATCAAAAAATACAACTGCTTGATACACACAATTACCCCCTATAATAATTCAACGTGTGACAATCTCAGCTCACACGAAGCTGTGTACAGGTCTATTATAGGCGGGTCGTGCAAATTGAGCTGGAATTGTGCTTGAACTTTCATTCCAGCTGGCCATGCACACGTCCCACTTGGGCAATTATCAAGGCATAACAAAACACGCAGCTTTTCAAGAAAAGCTACGTGCAATCTAATACCGCAACGCAAGGATTGCTAGGATACTTTTTAACATGTCTGATCTCCATGTTATTAGCGGGGTGCTATTAAAAAGTACATCCTTAATGTACTGCAGACTAAGTTATTCAACTATCAATTTTCTGTAAAGTTCAAGTAAAGTTTTCAATAACACGACACTGTTCGCCACCAATCGTCCGGGTCACCAAGCAATGTTGAATCGCCCGTGCTAAGTCCAGCGGCAAGCCGCTTAACTTCAAGTCATGGCTGGTGACCGTCCGCGGCTCAGTCGTCACATTAATCACGACTAAGACAGTTTGGTCGCCTTGCCAGTAACTGTAGCCGATTCCGTAGTCCGCTAAGTAAAACGGCGCAAAGTGGGCCGCATTCAACCAAGGATGTTGCCGGCGCCAGTGCAGCCATTCGGTCACGAACTGCACCTGCGCTTGATCAGCGTCAGCCCACGGATAAAAGGCCCGATTGTCCGGATCCTTGCCGCCAAGCATCAGGGCTTCATCGCCGTAGTAGAGGCACGGTACTCCCGGAAGCGTCAATAGTAACTGGACCGCTAAGCGCAGCCGTTGCTGGTTCTCTTCTAGCATCGTTAGGATTCTCGGCGTATCGTGTGTCCCAATATTATTAAAATTATACTGGAAGGTCGACGCCGGATAGTTTTCCTTCAACGTCATCAGCTCCCGCCACCATTCTGCGGGGCTGAGTATGCCGTTCAACACGTGAATGATCAAGCGCCGGAGTGGGTAATTCATCACGGCGTGCAGTCCGCCGCCTTCCAGATAGTGCCGTCGTAATCCGTACGCGAGCTTGTGCGAAGCATCTTCCCAGACTTCGCCAATCAGCACTTTGTCTGGATAGCGGTCCAAAGTCCGCCGAATCCCCGCGATAAAATCATCTGGCAGTTCATCGGCCACATCCAATCGCCAGCCATCAACGCCCCGCTGCGTCCAATAGTCGATCACCGAGTCGGGTTTGCCGAAGATAAAATCCCGGTAGGTCGGGTCTTCCTTGTCGACCGTCGGCAAGTCCCGAATCCCCCACCAACTGTCATAGTTTTGCGGATAGTGAATGAAGGTAAACCACCGATAGTAGGGGCTATCCTTGGACTGCGTCGCCCCCACGGTGGGATACTTTTCAGCCTGATTAAAATACTTAGAATCCACGCCCACATGGTTGAAGACGCCGTCCAAAATCAAGCGCATCCCGGCTTGGTGCAGCGCGGTGACCAGGTCATCGAAGTCCGCTAGCGTGCCCAAGACCGGATCGATTTTCAGAAAATCACCCGTATCGTAGCGGTGATTGCTACTGGCTTCAAAAATTGGCGTCAGGTAAACGATCGTCACGTCGAGCTGTTGTAAATAAGGAATCTTCGCGCGGATGCCCCGCAGATTGCCCCCATAAAAGTCCCAGCGCAAAATCGCCCGGTGTTCATCACGAACGTACAGTGGCCGGTCGGTCAAACGACCATAGATAAAGCTATTCGCTTTCGGTGCATTGACGTGTCCATCCGCATTGCCATTATTAAAGCGGTCCACAAAAATCTGATAAGCGACGCCCTCTCGGTACCACTGGGGCAAGGTCTCGATCGCCTTTAAAATCGTCAATTGGTACATCTGAACGTGTTCTCGCAAAACGTATTGCACACCGGGGCCGCCATAGCCGCCATCGACACAGCCGTAGAACACCGTCGTGGTGGCCGTTTCGATGCGAAAGTAATAGAAGTAGAGCCCCACCTGAGTTGGGATAAACGTCGTCGTGTAGGTCGTTGGACTCACGGGTCGCAGCGGTAGCGTGGCCTCGTCATCCCACTGGCCATCATGCGCCACACACAAGTCGACCTGTTTGACCGGCGTGACACTTTGAATGCCGATGGTGAATTGGACGGGCGTCTGTTGGGTGACCGCGCCAAAGGGTGTCTTGTATGTCGGTAAAAACGAGTTATACGTGACCTGCATTGTCACCCTTCCTTTCTTAATTCAGCCGCTCGTGCGGCACTTGCCAAATATCGTCCGCATACCGGGCGACGGCCAAATCAGCGGCAAAGTGCCCGGAGGCCGCGATGTTGGCTAGTGACCGTTGTTGCCAGGTCGGCTGGTCTTGAAAATCACGACTGATTTGTTGTTGTTGCGTGACGTACGCGCGATAATCCGCCAAGACAAAGAATTCATCGTTGTACCGCAGTAGTGAATCGTAAATCTCGCGGCCGACCGTTGGAATTCCTGGAATCGTGCCATCGACTAAGCTGTCCAAAATGCGTTTTAATTCTGGATCAGCCTGGTAAAAGTCCGCTGCGTGATAATTGCCACGATGGTAGTAGTCATAGACCTCGTCCACTTTCAGACCGAACGGATACTCATTCTCCGCTCCGGCCGCTTGGATAATGTCGATGTTAGCACCATCATAAGTCGCCAGCGACAGCGCGCCATTCGCCATCAACTTCATATTGCTGGTCCCTGACGCTTCCTTAGAGGCGGTCGAGATCTGCTCGCTCACATCCGCGGCGGGAATGATCAACTCAGCGATAGACACGCCATAGTTCGGAATGAAGACCACTTTCAACCGGTCCCCGATGGCCGGATCCTGATTGACTAGGTCCGCCACCACGTTGATCAGCTTGATAATTGCCTTGGCATAGTGGTAACTCGGGGCTGCCTTAGCGCCAAAAACGTGCACCCGCGGGACGAACGGTGCTTGCGGATGGTCCTTGAGTTCAAAATACTCCCGGAGAATCTCAAACACGTGCAGTAGTTGCCGTTTATAGGCGTGCAGTCGTTTGATTTGGACGTCATAGATGGCATCGGTCCTGATTTTGATGCCCATCGTCCGCTGTACATACGCTGCCAAAGCCTGTTTATTAATCTGTTTGACTTGTCCTAATTGGTGCAAAAAGTGATCGTCTTGTTGATACGGCAGTAACGTCTGCAACAAATCAGGCTGTCGCCGCCAATCCGTGCCGATCGTCTGATCGATCAGGTGTGCTAAGGGTTGGTTGGCAAGTTGGACTCAGCGCCGAGTCGCAATCCCGTTCGTCTTGTTATTAAAACGTTCGGGATAAACTTGATACAGTCCCCGTAACACGTCCGTCTTCAGTAGCTCGGTATGCAACGGTGCGACCCCGTTAACGCTGTGGCTACCAATCACTGCCAAGTAGGCCATCCGCACCTGACCATTGCCCAAAGGCGCCGTCTGATCGACCAGTGCCTTGCCAAAAATGGGCGTCTGTTGTTCCCGATAACGCCGGTCGATCTCCACGATAATCTGGTAGATTCGTGGTAACAGGCCCTTAAACATGTCGATTGGCCACGTCTCTAAAGCCTCCTGTAAAATCGTATGGTTGGTATAACTCATCACTTGGGTCGTCAACGTCCATGCCACGTCCCAGGTGCAGTGATGCTCGTCCATGAGTAGCCGCATCATTTCCGGAATGACGAGCGTCGGATGGGTATCATTGATGTGAATCGCGACCTTTTTGCCAAGATTGCGTAAGCCATGATGACTCGCACAAAAGTCCCGGACGATACTTTGCACACCAGCGGATGAGAAAAAGTATTCTTGGCGCAGTCGCAGCTGTTGTCCGGCTGAATTGGAGTCATCCGGATAGAGCACTTTGGTAATATCGCTGATGCGGTCCCGTTGTTCCTGCGATGAATAACTTTCAGACGCACTAGGTGGCAGTTCTGCCGACCATAAACGCAAGGTGTTCGTGATGTCATTGTGGTAGCCGACGATGCCGACGTCATAGGGAACGGCTAAGACATCATCCGTATTTTCATACTGTGGCTGGAGACTGCCATCAGGTTGCGGCTGGAGCCAGACGTTGCCGCCGAATTGAACGAGGCAACTCTTATTATCACGGCGCGTCTCCCAGACATTACCGTGATGTAACCAATCATCGGGCAATTCGACTTGGTAGCCGTCCATAAAGACTTGTTTGAATAAGCCATAGCGATAGCGGATGCCGTTACCATTACCCGCGATTTTCAAACTAGCCATCGCATCCATGTAACAAGCTGCTAATCGCCCTAAACCGCCGTTACCCAGTGCGGGGTCGGGTTCCGCTCGGCTGATGGTCTCGAAATCTAAGCCCAACTCTTTTAACCCTTTTTTGACCGTATCCAGTAAATTCAAGTTCAGCAGGTTAGAAGCCAGGAGTCGACCTGGCAAAAATTCGATAGAGAAGTAATAGACTTGTTTTTGATGCTGGTCGCGATACAGTTTCGCCGTCCGCGTCCAGCTTTGACTGTTGTAACGCCGGACTAACTGCCCGAGCGCAATAAACTGGCCGATCGTTGACGTGTCATTCAGTGCTGTCGAATACAGCGTCTCAATTTCACTTAAAAAATCTTTCTTAAACTGTGCGCACGTTAATTTCAAACTCACACCCCCACTAAACCTAACGCATTAACTTCAAATAGGTCGTTCGGTACTGTTGCGCCGACCGTTCCCAGCCAAAATCACAGGTCATCGCCTGATGTTGTAACTGTCGCCAGATTTGCGGGTCGTGCCGATATAAGTTCACGGCGACCGTCAGCATCTTGCGGAACACTTCTGGTCGGTAATCATCGAAGCTAAACCCCGTGCCCTGACCAGTATATTGATTATATGGCAGCACCGTATCGCGCAACCCACCGACCGCGTGCACGACTGGCAGACTCCCATAATGCATCGCCATCATTTGCGATAAGCCACAGGGTTCGAAGGCTGACGGCATCAAGAAGAGGTCACTAGCCGCGTAGATTTGCTGAGCTAGCTGCGTATCAAACTGAATCGCGGCCACCACTTTTTGCGGGTACGCCTGTTGATAGGTCCGCCAGGCTTGTTCGAGCGCCGGCTCACCGGTTCCCAGCACGACTAATTGCACATCTTGGCGCTGCAAGAAGGGATTTAATGAATCGAGCAACAGATCAATCCCCTTTTGCCGTGTCAGCCGTGAGATGACGGCCAATAGTGGGACATTTTTTCAGGTAAGCCGAGACGCCGTTGCAACGCCCGTTTGTCCAATCGCTTCGACTTTAAGTCCTTGACCGTATAATTGACCTTTAACGCCGGGTCAGTCGCTGGATCATAGACCTGGGTGTCGATGCCATTCAAGATGCCGCTCAGCTTATGCCGATTGGCCCGCAAGACCCCGTCCAGGTGCTCGCCAAACGCCGGGGTCTGAATCTCCTGCGCATAGGTCGGTGAGACGGTATTGACGGCATCCGCAAAGTTAATGCCACCCTTCAGCCAGTTCACACGGTCATAGAAGGCGACCCCCGACTCGGTATACGTCTCGGTCCCGATGTGAAATAGGCTATCTAAGATGATCGGGTCATAAATGCCCTGAAATTGTAAATTGTGAATCGTCAGCAGCGTCTTGATATCGCGATAGGCTTCGATCCAGTAGTACTTCTCGGCAAGTAAGACCGGGATAAACGCGGTGTGCCAGTCGTTGAGTTGCAAAATGTCTGGAATGTAATCGATGCGTTCCATCATTTCACAAATCGCCATCTGGAAAAAGGCGAAGCGTTCGCCGTCATCCCAGTAACCGTATAGGCCGTCGCGGCCAAAGTAGTCTAAATTATCAATTAAATAATATTGAACGTGCGCCACCGTCAGCGTCTTAACGCCACAATACATCGCGTGGGCGCCCACCTGAACGGTAAAGTGCGTCACCGGTTTTAGCTGCTGCTGATACTCAGCTGGCATCCGCCGGGGATAGTAGGGAATCACGACCCGCGTCTCGACACCTTCTGCTTGTAACGCACGCGGCAGGGCCATGCTGACGTCACCCAGTCCCCCTGTTTTATAAAAGGGGGCCGATTCTGCCGCTGCAAATAACACCCTAGTCATTGACCGCCACCTCCGCTTGCTGAAAGACGCGCTGGCCCTTGCTGATAATTAACGGTGCAGTTGGCGTGCCTTTGAGTACCAGGTTAGGCCCAATCACGGCATCCTTATCAATAATGACATTTTCGAGCTTACAGCCAGCTCCGATCCGGGCGCCTTGCATAATGATGGCATTCTTGACTTGGGTATCGCGATTGACCAGAACATCTCTGAAAATAACGGAATGCGTGATTTGACCCTCGATGTAACCACCCGTTCCGCAGAGGCTGTCACGACACAGTGAGCCCGTCGCAAAGAAGGTTGGAATCTCGTTTTTGACCTTGGTATAGATTCGCCGTGAACTGTAGAACAGCGCCCGGAAGTTGGCTTCATCCAGCACGGCCATGTTGGCGGCGAAATAACTCTTTATATCATGAATATTGGCTTCAAAACCAGTGTATTCAAAGGCGTTCGCGTTGTGCTGAATCACGGCTTGGCGCATCAATTCTTCCAAACTGATCATGTCGCCGCGCTGGTTTGCAGACTGTAATAGTTCAATCAGGTCGACCGTACTCATCAGATAAATCGCCATACTTTTGGCCACTTTTTTAGTCCGCGGCCCGATTTTCGCCTTACTCATTGGCACTACCGCCGTTGCGTCACCCTTGGCGGTCAATTGTAAAATGGTGTTTTCAGGGATCAAGCTGGCCGGGTCGACCCGTTTGTAAACAGCCGTTACGGGACTATTACGTTCCTCGTGATAGCGTAACAACGCCTTCAAATCAATGTTACCGACGTTGCGAGTACTCATGACGACCGAATACTCACTCTGACTGCATTTGAGGAACTGAATCGAATTGTCGTAGTAGTGATGCAACAGCGCCGCTTTCTTCTCCGGGGCGACTAGCTTCAAATCGTTATAGGGCGATAGGAACAGTCCCCCGCGAATCGTGTTCAAGCTCCAATCACGGCCGCTTCTGAGATGGTCAGCAACGGAGCGACCAGAACGGGGCACCGTCACCATCACATTTTGAATACCGGCATTAATCACGCTTGAAAGTTGAAAATCGACTAAGCGGTACCGCCCGCCAAATGGTAGCATACCGACGGGTCGCACGGCCGTTAAGGGCTGTAACTCATCACTTGGTTCTAGTAGGTTGATAATGGCACTAACTTGTTCACGTCTCATGGCTGTTCCACCCCCATCGTTTCGTGATACCCAACGACTGCAATCTCATCATCCGTTCCGATGATTTGGGCATCATCACCAATCACTGCATCTTCCCCAATTAGTGCGTGGTCGATCACCACGTTTTTGCCAATCGTTGCGCCCGGCATGACCATACTGTCGACGATGCGACTGCCCATCCCAACGGAGACCCGCTGTGACAAGATCGAATGGTCGATCTCACCCGCGACGTAACAACTATCGACGACCATCGCGTTATTGACCTGACTCGTCTCAGTCAAAAACATCGGTGGCAAGACTTCCGCTTTAGAATAGATGCGCCAGTAACGGTCGCCAATATTCAACCGATTATGTGGCGACAAGAACTCCATGTTGGCTTTCCACAGACTCTTGATGGTCCCGACATCGCGCCAATAACCCTTAAACGCGTATGCGTAAACGGATTCATTATTGGCCAGGTAGGATGGGATGACGTTCTTCCCGAAGTCTTCCAACGACTTATCGGTCGCATAACTCTTGACGAGGTAGTCCCGGAGCGTCGGCCAGTTAAAAATGTAGATGCCCATCGAGGCTTTGTCGCTCTTGGGATGTTCGGGTTTTTCTTCAAACTCGATGATCCGGTCAGTGGCATCGGTATTCATCATGCCGAAGCGCTTCGCTTCTTCCTTAGACACCGGAATCACGCCGACCGTCAGTGACGCTTTCTTCTCCTGATGATATTTCAGCATCGCGTCATAATCCATTTTATAAATATGGTCGCCAGACAGGACGAGCAAATACTTCGGGTCCTGTTGGTCGATATATTCGATATTTTGATAAATGGCGTGCGCGGTTCCTTGGAAGAACTTCTCGCCTTCACTTGACGAATACGGCTGCAGAACAGTCACGCCACCATTCAAGCTGTCAAAGCCCCAACTAGCGCCACTGCCGATGTGCGCATTCAGCTCTAAGGGTTGATACTGCGTAATGACGCCGACCGTGTTCACGCCGGAGTTCGCACAGTTACTGAGTGTAAAATCAATGATCCGATAACGGCCACCAAACGGCACGGCTGGTTTGGCCGTATCCTTCGTTAACTTACCTAGACGGGTCCCTTGACCGCCCGCTAAAATGATTCCTAACATGTCATCTTGCATGCTTAACTCCCCCTCGCATTATTTTGACTGGTCGAATTAACAGCGCGCCCATCGCGGGTAACGTTACTGTAAAGCTGGCTGGTTGGCCGCGATACGGAATCGCGTCGGCCGTAAAGTCCATTTCGAGCTTGGTCCACGTGCCGCCAAAGGCTTGGTCTTCTGTATTGAGTAACAGTTCGTAATGACCCCGATATGGGACGCCGATGCGGTATTCGCGCCGTTCGACGGGCACAAAGTTAAAGGCCGCTACGACAAAGCTGTACTTGCGTTTGGCTTGGCGAATAAAACTCATCGTCGAGCTTTCTGGATCATCGGTATGGGTATAAATAATCCCTTCAGGCGCATGGTCGAGTTCCCATAGTGGCCGATTTTGCCGATAAACTTGGTTCAAGGTCGCGGTAAAGTGCTGCATCCGCTTATTTAACTTGTCCTTCAAGTCGACCCATTCCAAGGCACTCCAATCCCGCCATTCCAGGAACTGGCCCCATTCGGCCCCCATAAAATTCAGCTGTTTGCCTGGAAATGCCAGCATGTACGTCAGCATCGTGCGTAGATTGGCGAACTGATTGTAGCGATCGCCCGGCATTTTATGCATTAGCGACTTTTTGCCATGCACGACTTCATCGTGAGAAAACGGCAAAATGAAGTGCTCATCGAACATGTAAACAAAGGCAAAGGTCAGCAGGTTAAAGTGGTCATGGCGATAGAGCGGATCCATCATGAAGAAGTCGAGCGTATCGTGCATCCAGCCCATATTCCACTTATAGTTAAACCCCAGCCCACCGTCAGCGACCGCCCCGGTGACTTGGGGGTAAGCGGATGATTCTTCGGCAATCATCAAAACGTCTGGATGACGCGCTAGAATCGTCGTATTGAGCTTTTGCAGAAAGGCGATACCTTCGAGATTGCGATTATCACCATACTGGTTGACCTGGCCCTCACGTCCTTCGTCATAGTCGAGGTACAGCATGTTCGAGACGGCGTCGACGCGGAGCCCATCAAGGTGGCACTGGTCGAGCCAGAAGAGCGCACTTGAAATCAAAAAGCTTTGGACCTGCGTCTTACCAAGATCAAAGTTCCAAGCCCCCCAGCGCCGATTATCCGCTCGTTTCGCATCCGCATATTCAAAGGTCGGCGTCCCGTCGTACTGATACAGGGCATCGTAATTGCGAATGAAGTGGCCGGGCACCCAGTCGACTAACACGCCAATGTTAGCTTGATGGCACTGGTCGACGAACTTCAGAAAGTCATCGCGACTGCCAAACCGACTCGTCGGAGCAAAGTAACCGAGCTGCTGATAGCCCCACGAAGCATCTAATAAATGTTCCATCACGGGCATCAGTTCAATGTGCGTATACCCCAATTGTTTGACGTAGGGAATCAATTCCGTCGCCAACTCAGCATAGGTCTCATAACTATCATCCGCGTGCCGGCGCCACGAGCCTAAGTGGACTTCATAAATATTGATTGGTCGGTTGACCGCGTGTGATTTTTTCCGCCGTGCGAGCCATAAACTGTCGTGCCACACCATTGAGACGGGTTCGACGACGACGCTCGCATCGCCGGGTTTACGTTCAAACTGTTGGGCAAACGGATCAATTTTGAGCGTCACCTGACCAGTCGCGGTCGTAATTTGAAACTTGTATAAGTCCCCCGCATGGACGCCCGCGAGTTGTCCCTGCCAAATGCCGGTCGCCCCTAATAACTTCAGGCGATTCGGCTGCCAATCGTTAAAATCACCGACAACGGCGACCGCTTTTGCATGTGGCGCCCAGACGCGAAAGACCGCGCGACCTGTCGCTGCTAAGTGGCACCCGAGGTAATCCTGACTGTTAAAACCCGTGCCGGTATTAAATAAGTAACTTGCATCGTTTATTTCAGTAACTTGTTTGACCAACACCTCACACCCCCTATGTGATTAACTGAGCAGTTCCATAAAATTAATCTTATTATAAGTAGTTGATTGTCGTTTGCCTATTCTTGATAAGGTGGCCTTACATAACCCCTTCAACCGGTACAAACGCCGAAAATATAAGGATTATTATTGGTTGGTCGTCAATTCTCTGCAAACTGAGTCATGACAACTATTCGCAGTGAAGCCCGTGGTGACTAACGTTAACTTGTCTAGTCTCACAATTGATCAAAAAAAGCCGAAAAAACGTGGTTTTTTCGGCTTAGTTGATTTATTCAATTACATTTCTATCAAATTATTAATATTCCTGGCGGTGGTTGGACCTAAAAACGCCATTCAGGCGCGTAGACCTGAATGGCGTTGTGGTTGAGAGTTGGCACTTCAGAAGCTTCTGATTTGAAGCTTCTAAAACTTCTTAAAGTAGTGTTTGCCCCACATAAAGTACTATTTCCAATAAGCGTACCGATAAAGCGTATCCCGCAACAGGGTGAAGTGTACGCCGCCGACTTTTTTACTGATCAGGTGTGCGGCCGACGTTTGATAGATTGGGGTTACCCCTTGTTCTTGAGCAACTAACTTAGCAGCTTGTTGCATCGTCTGGTAACGCGCCTTGGTGGACTGCTTATCAGCGGTGATCGTTGAAATCAGCTTCTCGTACTTGGCGTTGTTGAACTTCCCGAAGTTAACGGAGTTGGTCATTGACGCCTTGTTCAAGAAATCAATCGGGTCTTGGAAGTCACTGGACCAGGACAAGGTCGCAAAGTCAAAGTCACCCTTGCTGAGCGTTGAAATTTCGTTGGTCAGTGGAACTGACTTCACGTTGACGGTCACCCCTTTGAGATTCTTCTGGATGGCTGCTTGAATGTATTCAGCGACAGATTTATTAATATCATTGTCATTCGTTAGTAATTGCAGCGTCAACTTCTGGTTACCAAGACTAGCCTGGGCTTTCTTCCAGTATTGCTTGGCCTTCGCGGGACTGTATGGATACAAATTACCCGTATCCGTATTGAAGTCCTTGCCGGTCGTTGGATTCGTCGTATTGCCTGATGGGACTAACGACGTCGCCGCAACGGAACCATCCTTCAGAATGTTCTTGACCAGCGATTGCCGGTTGAGCGCGTAGCTAACCGCCCGCCGTAAATCGGTGTTCTGTAGCGCAGACCGTTTCTGATTCCAGAGCATGAAGTAGAGCTGGTTCAGCTTCGTAATCTTCAACTGACTCTTAAGCGACCCGCGTTCTGCCTCGGAGACTTGAGTCCCGGTAATCTGGGTCACTTGAACCTGATTGCTTTGGAACAAGTTTTCAGCGGTACTATTATTCTTGACCGTCTGAACCTTGACGTTCTTGATTTTAACCTGTTTATGCCCATAGTAATACGGGTTCTTCACGTATTTCCACGTGTCATTAGTTCCCGTCCAACCCTTGAGGACGTATGGGCCATTCGACAAGGTCTTCGTGGCTGAAGTGCCGTACTTATTGCCGTATTTTTCTGTAAAAGTTTTATTCAACGGATAAATTTCCGTAGCCAGCCGGTAGTTGAAGTACGGCACCCGTTGTTTCAGCGTGATTTGCAACTTGTACTTGCCCAGCGCCTTAACGCCTAACGTCTTAACAGCTTTTTTACCCGCCGTGATGGCCGTAGCATTCTTGATTTCAGCCACGTGCCCAACTTCTTGGGACTTCGTATTCGGATCAACTTGCCGTTGTAAAGAATAAACGAAGTCGGCCGCCGTGACTTTTTTACCATTCGACCACTTCGCATTGTGCCGCAGATTGAAGGTGTACGTCTTCCCATCATTAGTTGGTTTGACGACCTTCTTGGCAATCGCGGGTACCACTTTACCCTTTTGGTTGGTGGTGTATAGCCCTTCCATGAACTGTGCAATGGCGGCCTGGCTGACGATATCATCAGCTTTATCGGGGTCGGCCGTTGCCATCGCTTGGCTGGCAGTGACGTTCAGAGTCTTCTGCTGACTAGACTTCTGACTGCCACACCCTGCTAAGACTAACCCTAGTAACGCAATACTGACACCGCTGACCCATAATTTAATTTTCATCACTCATAACCCCTCACCTAGTAATCCTGTGTTATTGCCGACTGTCAATTGCTTGGCAACAACAACACATCAACGGTAAGCCGCCATTATCCGTCGTGAGCCGCATACTGCCGGTCTTCACAACTAATTGACCGTTTTGTGATCCTAAGTTAGTCATCGTGATTCCTCCCAAATAATTAAAAACTAGTTAAGATAAGATTAGTGCTAGAGTTTACATCTGTCAACTAAAAGTTTTCATAGGCGCGTGTAACTGTCGCTGATTAAGGGTTTCAGAGTGTGAGGTTCAGACGGGTTGGGACTGAGGATTAGCCTAGCTAGAGCGTTAAGCGGTGAATTTCCGCTTGGCGTTCTAGCGTAGCTAACCGGAAGTCCCAGTCTGACCCGAACACGTTTCGACAATATTGCTGACGAGCCAAACTTGTTTTTGTCAGCATGGTAAATGAGAGTTGACCCTGTACTAGATGATTAGCTGTGTCTAAGGTGCGCTAAGCAATTGGTTTACTGTTCGTCAGCAGATACGCGCCCTAGTTCGACTTCCGGGGCCGGCTGACAACGCTGGAACAGGGCGGATGAACGGCCACCTATTTGGGTACAATTGAACGTTGAACATTAGGTGACTGGTTCTTCATGCAAACTTTTAAGTAGCATCGATGACGATTTATTGAGCTTAAATACTAATATGATTGCCTGAAGATTATTGAGCAACTTGTTGAATGGAAACTATCCTTCAAGTTAGACGACGTATTTGCCATCCGTTTAAAATTTAAGACTTTTACATTGTAAGTGCCTAGGGAAATTTCTGACAATGTTCAGTGATGCTGCGTACTCCTATTAATTAGAATACGAGTATGATTGCTTTTATCAGAAGCTTATCTTACAGTTTATTACCAAAATGACTGTTTACTAAGAGTCAACGACCAGTTCATTTAAAGTTGGGTCCGCACATGTCCGCTTTTCGAATACAATACCGGCTGGAAGGTATTCTGGGCAAGGCCCAGTGGTGAAATTTCACTTAGCAAGCGTTTTGTGCTTGGTTAGTGAAAGACCAGCATTTAAGACGCGGGTTGTCGGCTTAAATCTGTGTCCACCACGTTCCGGCCATTGCCCAGAATGCCTGGAAGCCGGCCTAGGACGAACCTACAACTGAAAGTTTACGCTAACTTGCTTTGTTTCCAGCGGTTCTCAGCTGGCTGCCTTTGAACTTAATCTTAGTTTTTTAATCATCTTTAGTACTAAAATACTGAAGTACTAAGACATTAAAGTACTGAGGCACCAAAGTACTAAAATACTAAAAAAGTGCCACAGTGCACAGTCATCCATCAGGACTAACTGTGCACTGTGGCACTTATATTGGCTTAAGTTAACATCCGCTTAATGGCGAACTTGGCCGTTACCGTCAATCACATACTTATACGAGGTGAGTTCGGCTAAGCCCATTGGTCCACGGGCATGTAATTTCTGCGTTGAAATGCCGATTTCAGCCCCGAAGCCAAATTCAAAGCCGTCGGTAAACCGAGTTGAGGCGTTGATATAAACGCAAGCCGCATTGACCCGTTGCTGGAAGATCTTACCTGCTTGGTAGTTATCCGTCACAACGGCTTCCGAATGTTGCGTATTGTAGCGGTTGATGTGTGCAATGGCCGCTGCTTCTGAATCCACGACTTTCACCGCAATGATCAAATCATTGTATTCAGTACCCCAGTCAGCATCCGTCGCTGGTACGACGTCCGGTACGATTGCTTGGGTCGCTTGGTCACCACGGACTTCGACACCCTGGTCACGTAACGCTTGAATCATGCTTGGTAAGTACGCTGCCGCAACGTCTTGATGGATCAAGAGTTTTTCGGTGGCGTTGCAGACGGAAGGCCGCTGAACCTTACCGTTAATGACAATGTCTGTGGCCATTTGCAACTGCGCATCCTTATCAACGTAAACGTGGCAATTACCGGCACCCGTTTCAATGACGGGCACCGTGGCTTTGGCGAGGACCGTCTGAATCAAACGTGCACTGCCCCGCGGAATCAAGACATCCACGTAGTCCGTCAGTTGCATGAACTTCTCGGCCGTGGCGTGCGAGGTATCTGTAATTAATTGGATCGCGTTTTCATCCACGTCATTAGCACGTAAGGCGCCGCGGAGGACTTGAACTAACGCTTGGTTAGAGTGAATTGCTTCCTTGCCACCCCGTAAAATGACGGCGTTGCCCGTCTTAAAACAGAGCGTGGAGGCGTCGACCGTCACGTTCGGGCGTGCTTCAAAAATCATTCCGATAACTCCGAGTGGCACCCGTTCCTTAGCGATCATCAGACCGGCTTCATTGCGCCAAGCGCGGTCGACATTGCCGATTGGATCGGGTAAAGCGACCACTTGTTTGAGACCAGTAGCCATCGCTTCGATCCGGTCAGCAGTCAGTCTGAGTCGGTCCACGAATTTTTCAGGAACTTGCGGGTTTTCTAAGTCCTTCGCATTGGCTGCTAGAATTTCATCCTGCTGGGTCGTTAAGGCCGTTGCCATCGCTAACAATACTTGGTTCTTTTGCATCGTGGACAGTAATCCCAGCGAATAGCTGGCCTGCTGTGCGCGCTGCCCTAATTGTGCTAAGTCTTCCATGCGATTTGTCCTCCTATTCTTGTCTAACCAAAGAGCGTGCCGACGGGTTCACCTGCTAAAATTTGAAAAATCACGCTAGGGTCCGCTCCATTCGCCAAAATCATCTGGCCGTGCGCGTCAATCATCCGTTCTGCGGCTTTGAGCTTCGTGACCATCCCACCAGTGCCGAAACGACTCCCACTACCACCAGCGAGTTCGTACGTGTGCTGGTCGACCTTCTCGATATGGGCCAGTAACTGCGCTTGCGCATCAGCATTCGGATTCCCATCATAAAAGCCATCGATATCGGATAGCATAATCAGTAGATCCGCCCCAATATTGGTCGCCACGATGGCCGAGAGTTGGTCGTTATCACCAAACTTAGTCTCATGGTCCAATTCATCCACGGCGACCGTATCATTTTCATTCACAATTGGCACCACGTTTTGTTTGAGCAACGCTTCAAAGGTATTCAACACATTGTGATGACTCTTGGGGTAAACAAAAATATCGCGCGTTAATAGTAACTGGCCGATTTTTTGCTCATAAATGGCAAACCGTTCTTTATAAATCGAAATCAATTCAGTTTGACCAATTGCTGCGATCGCCTGTTGCTCTGGAATCGCTTTGGGCCGTTGCTTTAAGCCCATATAATTCAAACCGACACCAATGGCCCCCGAGGAGACAAGTACGACCTCGCGTCCCCGATGCCGCATTGCACTAATCACAAAGGCTAATTGATCGATTGCACGTAAATTGATCGACCCATCGGGATAGACCAACGTACTCGTCCCAACCTTGATTACGACGCGTTTGGCGTGCAATTTTCGCATCACTTTCATGACGACACCATCTTTTCTGATTATTTTGTTTCACGTGAAACATTGGTTTTTAAATCTGTTTTCATATAATTAACCGCGCGGGGACGATTCAGATGGACCACCCCAACATTGACTGCTAACACGATTAGTAGGACCACGAACGCCAGGAGAAACAGCGCTTTATACGACCAGTTGTCAATGATCACCCCACCGAACAGTGGCCCGAGTGAACGTCCCAGCGCACAAAAGGCCTGGACTAATCCTTGGTAGCGGCCCTTGGCACTGATTGGCGACAACTGGCTGACTAGCGTTGGCATTGCCGGCGACCAAGTGGCCTCGCCAATCGTTAAGAGGACCATCGCAAAGATAAAGTGCGGGTAGTCATGAGCAATCACTAACGATAAAAACGATAGCCCGACAAATAACATGCCAAAGAAGAATTGATAATAGAGATTTTTGATTCGGTCGCCTAACAAGCTCAAGATACTTTGAATCAGCACCAGCAAGCCCGCGTTGATCGTCCACAAAAAGCTGTAGTTGCGCAGTGGCATCCCCAGGTTGGTCATGTAGACCGAGAGATTGCTGACCCATTGCTCATATAACAGCCAAATAATAAATAAACTAATAAAGAAGGTCCACACGATATGGAAATTAGCACGGGGCAATTGGACATTTTGACCCTGCCGCGGATCAACGCCCGTGACATTCGATGAATCCACGTTGTATTCAAACAGCGCGATAATCAAGAAAATCACGAATAAACTGGTCGTCAGTGAAAACAATAGCTGCATGCCCATGCTGTAAACGATTCCCACCAGCATCGTCCCGAAGACCACGCCAAGATTGGCGGCTAAGTACATTAACGTAAAGGTTCGCCGAACTTTGTCGCGGGGCACACTGGCCGCCAGCGCGTTAAACATCGTATTCAACCAGCCACTGGCAAACCCGGTCACCACTAATAGTAACGGATACCAGGGCCAACCATGAAAGAAGATCAGCGCGAAGTTAGCGAGTCCGTTCAGACCAATTCCCATTAATAACAAGTGGTACGGATTACCGCGGTCAAAGATCCGCCCGCCGATGGTGCTTGCTAACACGTTGGCGACCGAATTAAGCATTAAGACCACACCCGTCTCCGTTAACGACTTTCCTAAGACGTTATGCATGTAAATCGTTGTTAACGGCCAAATAAAGCTCATACCGATGTTATTCATGAACTGCCCGGCAATCAGCCAGGGGGTCTTAATCAACTGTTTTTGTGCCACACCATCACCACCATCTTCTACCTAAATATTGATTAATACTTACTTTGAGCGAACGCCATCCAGGATTTATTGAAAAGCGTTTACTTGAGATTTTAATCCGTCTACTTTTCATCATAGCAAAATTTATTCAAAATAACAGGGGCATTTATATTTTGATTGCCGGCTCTCATCCGGTCCCCCAAAAAAGCCAGCTAAAAAAGCCCCCTTAAGGACAATTAAGGAGGCTTGGTTTAAGCTTGCGGATCCTGTGCATAGGATACCGACGAGAATTTATTGAATGGTTTGACGAATAATAATTTGACTGTTCCCCGCGCACCGGCACGGTTCTTTTCAATGATGACTTCCACTTCACCAACGTCTTCGGAAGCGTCCTGCTCACGAGGATCACCACCGTTAAAGTCGCCGCCACCACCGCCAAAGTTACCGCCGCCATCTTCATCGTCGCCGCCTTCACGTTCGTAATAATCTTCCCGGTATAGGAAGGCAACGATATCCGCATCTTGTTCAATTGATCCAGATTCACGAATATCAGACAGCACTGGGCGCTTATCTTGACGTTGTTCAACGCCACGTGACAATTGAGATAGCGCAATGACGGGCACGCCGAGTTCCTTTGCCAGCTTCTTCATTTGCCGTGAAATTTCAGAAACTTCTTGTTGCCGGCTTTCGGTATTACTACCTTCGATCAGCTGCAAGTAATCGACGACGATCAGACCCAGGTTACCTTGTTCCTTCGCCAACCGCCGACTCTTGGCACGAATTTCAGACATCTTGATCCCAGGCGTGTCGTCAATGAAGATGCTGGCCTTGGAGAGACTCCCCATCGCGACCACCAAGTGTTCCCACTCTTCTTCATTCAACTGCCCCGTTCGCAAGTGGCCGGCATCGATACTACCTTCAGCACACAGCATCCGGTTAACTAACGATTCGGCCCCCATTTCAAGACTGAAAATTGCCACTGTCGTATCGGTCTTAGTCGCCACATTTTGCGCAATGTTTAAGACAAAGGCCGTCTTACCAACGGCCGGCCGGGCTGCCAAGATAATCAAGTTATCCGGTTGCAGTCCCGCCGTCATCTTGTCGAGTTCGGCAAAGCCAGTCGGTAATCCGGTAATATCATCGTCATTTTGGTATAACCGGTCGATTTCTTCGATGGACGCATTCAACACATCCGAAATCGACTTGAACCCACTCTGATTACGCTGTTCCGACACATTCATGATGTCGCGCTCGGCATCATCCAACAACGTCGTCACGTCGTCATTTTCAGTATAGGCTTTTTGCGTGATTTCCGTCGCGGTCTTGATCAACCGCCGCACTGTCGCTTTTTGCGCCACGATTTTAGCATAGTAGCCCGCATTAGCGGCAGTTGGTACTGAACCAGCCAGTTCAGCAATGTAGCTCATCCCACCGACGTCTTCCAATTGATTTTGGGCCGTCAATAAATCGCTGACCGTCACCGCATCAATCGCTTCGTCCCGGTCGTTCAAGGTCACCATGCTAGCAAAAATGATTTGATGTGCGCGGCGATAGAAATCTTGCGCTTCGACAAACTCCATGGCTTCCACGAGGGCGTCACTATTCAGGAAAATGGCCCCTAAGACCGCTTTTTCAGCTTCAATATTTTGTGGTGGGGTTTGATCCAGCACATCGTTGTTCATTTATGATCCGTCCTTTTACTTTTCGACAACGTGCACGCGAATTTTCGCCGTTACTTCTGGGTGTAACTTAACGGGCACGTTGGTGTAACCTAATACCCGAATTGGTTCTGGCAATTCGATTTTACGTTTATCTAACTTGACTTGGTATTGGTCAGCTAAAGCCGTGGCAATTTGTTTGCTAGGAATTGAGCCGAACAAACGGCCATCAGTACCAGCCTTAGCCTTCAATTCAACGACTGTTTCGTCAGCTTCAAGCACCGTTTTGACTTGCTTAGCTTCCGCTAACTCTTCGGCAGCCCGGGCTGCTTCGGACTTCTGTTCAGCCTTCAACGTATTGATGGCTGCTTTGGTGGCTTCCTTCGCCAATCCTTTTTTGATTAAAAAGTTAGTGGCGTACCCATCCGGCACGTTCTTGATTTGACCACGTTTTCCTTTTCCACGAACATCACTCAAAAAAATAACTTGCATCTTGTCTTCACTCCTAATTAGATTCTGAATCGGTCGTATCAGTGGCCGTTAACAAATCAATCAATGATTGTTTGACCTCATCAACCGACTGGCCTTCAATCTGAGTTGCGGCGTTAGATAAGTGACCGCCACCACCCAGTTTTTCCATATAAACTTGGACGTTGATCTCGCCTAGGGACCGTGCGGAGATGCCGACTCGACCGTCTTCACGGCGTGTAATCACAAATGACGCATCGACGCCCGACATGGACAGCAATGAATCCGCAGCTTGAGCCGCCGTCACCGGATCATACACTTGGTCGTTTTCACCAACACAGAGCGCCATGTCCTGGTTAACAAACTCAACCGTCTCAATGAGGTGATTGCGTTGGAGATAACTATCGACATTTTCCTTCATAAACTGTTGTACGAGCAACGAATCAGCACCCGCTGAACGTAAGTAACTAGCCGCATCGAAGGTCCGTGAACCAGACCGCAATGAGAACGACTTGGTATCAATGACGATCCCCGTCAACATTGCAGTGGCTTCGATCTTATTGATTGGTTCCGCATCATGAGACTGATATTCGAACATTTCAGTAATCAGCTCACACGTCGATGAGGCATATGGTTCAATATAAACCAAAACTGGGTTTTCTGGAAATTCTTCGCCCCGACGATGGTGGTCAATAATCATGACGCGATTTTCAAGCCGTTCATAAAGCGCCTGCGACATCGAAATACTTGGCTTAGAATGGTCGGCCATAATCAATAAACTTTGGTCAGTGGCCTTTTCGAGGGCCTCCTCTGGTGAAATAATCGAAGCTTCGATATCTTCATCAGACTTCAATTGATCTAGTAACCGTTGAATATCTGAATGGACATTTTGTTCATCCAAAACGATCCAACATTGTTTGTCATTCATTTTGGCGATCCGCCGAATACCCAAGCAGGCCCCCACCGCATCCATATCTGGTTGGCGATGCCCTTGGACAAAGACCTGGTCGGACTGATTCATCAATTCCTGTAGGGTCTGACTAATCATCCGTGCCCGGACCCGCGTCCGTTTTTCCATCGGGTTGGTCTTACCACCATAGAAGCGTGCTGGTTCATCTTCAGCCTTCACGACAACTTGGTCACCACCCCGCCCTAACGCCAGGTCCATGTTACTTTGCGCTAAGTCGGCTAAATTATTCATATTTCGTTCGCCGTAAGCAATCCCAATACTCAACGTTAATGGGAAGTTTTGCTTCGAAGTCGATTCTCGAATGCGGTCCAGGATGCGGAACTTATTTTCTTCGACCCGGCGCAAACTGCTTGCATAACCCAGTAAGAAAAAGTGGTCATCATCGAGCCGCTTCAAGTACATGCCGAACATCTGCGTCCACTTGGACAATTCGTTGGTCACGTAATTATTCAAATTGGAAATGTCCGTATCCGTCATCGACTGGGTGATCTCATCGTAGTTATCGAGGAAAATCTGACCAATCACCAACTTTTCGTCCTCAAACTGGTCGGTCAGTTCAGCGTACTTGGTGACGTCCATCATATAGACGGTATTGGTGCTCTGTTGGACGCGTAAATCAAATTGATAGTCTTGCCAGCGAATCGTGGCTGGTTCGTCCATATGCGCGCTCAGCGTCTCTGCCAAGGCTGGATCGATATCTTCCAAGCGATAACCTAAGACGTCCTTATCACCAAAATACCGTTGCAGATAAGGATTGACCCATTCGATGGTCTGATCAGCGTTAAAAATCATCACACCAATTGGCATCTGAATCAAGGCTTCCTGCTCACCGCGTTTGATACGATAAGACAAATCCGAAATATATTCGTTAGCACTCGAGCTCAGCTCAATTAGCGTATTGTAGGACATCACGCCTGCCATCACAATTAAGATGAGGACAACTGTCCCAAAAATCCAGTTCATCAAATAACCGGTCACGAGCATAATTAGCGACAAGCCAAAAATAACCAGCGCTAAGAGCCGTAACTGTTGGTTTTGTAAGAAAAACGGAATTTTTTCGCGCGAAAAGATCTTTTTCATTTTAAAAATCCCTCAAGCCTTCTCAGTAATGTCTATATTTTATCACAAACCACCATTTGCTTCAGCGATTGGTGTTGAACAACGTAAACGCTTCATTTGCCGTGGCTAGCCTATCCTCATCACTTTCAGGGTAAATAAAAACCACAGCACTGAAGTCTGTGGTTTTAAATGACTGATTAGTCTTCGGATACGAATGCTAATAAGCCCATGATCCGTGCACGCTTGATAGCGATCGTTAAAGCACGTTGGTTCTTAGCACTAGTCCCAGTTACACGACGTGGCAAAATCTTTCCACGTTCTGAAATGAAACGACGTAATAAGTCAGTATCTTTATAATCGATGTATTCGATATGGTTAGCGGCGATGAAGTCGACTTTACGACGACGACGGCCACCTCTTCTTTGTTGTGCCATTGATAGTTCCCTCCTCGATGTCTGTCTAAGCAATTAGACTAGAATGGTAAATCATCATCCGAGATATCAATCTGATCGCCATTATTCGCAAATGGATCGGCTTGGTTATTGTTCGCACTGCTTGATGGTGCGGCACTGTTCGCATTACCGGCGTTACCATTCCCAAATGGGTTGTTGTTATTCGCTGATGATTGTTGAGGAGCCGCATTTTGGCCTTGATTACTATACCCACTATTATTGTTGTAATTCGAATTACCATTGTTGTAATTGTTATTACTACCACCATTAGCAGCCTGATGACGTTCAGACTCTGCACGTGATTCTAGTAGTGAGAAGTTTTCAACGACAACTTCTGTAACGTAAACTCGTACCCCTTGTTGGTTTTCGTAGTTCCGGGTTTGAATCCGGCCATCGATTCCAACAAGCGAGCCTTTATGGGTGAAGTTAGCAAAGTTTTCAGCAGCTTTACGCCAGATGACGCAGCTAATGAAATCTGCTTCACGTTCCCCATTTTGATTCGTGAATTGACGGTTTACGGCAATTGTGAATGTCGCGACGGCGGCACCACCATTCGTGTAACGTAATTCCGGATCTCTTGTTAGTCGGCCAACAAGAATTGTACGGTTAATCATGCAGAAGCGCTCCTCTCTTGAAATTAATTTTGTCTATTAGTCTTCGCGTTTAACGATCATGTGACGTAAGATGTCATCATTGATCTTTGAAAGACGGTCGAATTCGTTCAAAGCAGCATCGTCAGTAGCTGTTAAGTTAACGATATGGTAAGTACCTTCGTTAAAGCCACCGATTTCGTATGCGAAACGACGCTTTGACCAGTCTTTTGAATCAATTACTTGCGCACCGTTATCAGTTAAGATTTTGTCAAAACGATCAACTAAAGCTGTCTTAGCAGCATCGTCGATGTCGGGACGTACGATGTAAGTAATTTCATATTTCTTTGATTCACTCATGAAATTTGCACCTCCTTATGGACTTCAGGCCCTTCTCTGCGAAGAGCAAGGAAAGTAATCTAGCAAACGCCAGATACTCACGAATTTAAAGTATATCATCTAAATCAGTTTGTTGCAAGGGTTGAAGCGGCCGACTGTTACAAAAAGATCCTGAATCCGTTACATCAGTTAGTTACGCAGAAGTGGGGTAATTTCCGTTTTATTTCCCGGGAAATATTTTTATTTTCTGAAAGTGCAGGTCAATTTTGCACGTGGCGCCCCAACTCGGGGTTGAATGTACCACCACACATTGCATAGATTGCCGAACTCGCTCAACCTCGTTATTGTCAGCTAGTTGTTATTTAACATTAGCGCAGAATCTTTTAATCAAGATTTGTCTGACAGTTTAATGACAAACTTGCTGTCTGCTAGAAATCAACAACCATTTCAATCCAAACTAAGTCCGCACATGTCTGCCTTTCGAATGCCATCCCTGCCTGGAAGCCAGTGTAGGACGTCCCTACAACAGCAGGTCTCTGCAAAGCTCGCCCCTTTTCCAGCGGTTCTAAGCTGGCGGCTTTTGACCTTGGGGCTTTCCCGATTTAAGTTCAAAAAAAGCTTCGCGAACACTGCCGCGAAGCTTTAAAATCATTAATTCACTATTCAGCTGAATCGTCTGAACTATCCGTATTATCTGAACCGTCTGAACCAGTCGTGCCGTCGTTTGGCGTAGCGGCTGGGGTTTCTTCAACTGACGCAGTCTCGCTTGCGGCTGTGTCATCAGTAGCGCCTTCAGTTGCGTTAGCATCCGTTGGTTCGTCACCTTCAGGCTCTGGATCGACCTTGGCCATCGTGGCGACTTTGCCGTCATCGTCTAAGCGAATCAAGCGAACACCTAACGTGGCCCGGCCAGTTTGTGAGACCGTCGCAATGTTGAAACGAATCATCACACCTTGGTTGGTCATGACCATGATGTCTTCTTGACCGTCAACTGTCGTCAAGCCAGCTAAATGACCGTTCTTGTCAGTCACGTTCGCCGTCTTGATTCCTTTACCACCACGACCCTTGATTGGGTAATCAGCGGCTGGCGTTTGTTTCCCGTAGCCTTTTTCAGTGATGATAAAGACGTTGCTGTCAGGTTTCAAAACGTCAAAGCCAATGACAAAGTCATCGTCGCGGAGGCGAATCCCACGAACCCCAGAAGCCGTCCGACCCATCGAACGTACAGTAGTTTCATCGAAACTGACCGCATAACCGTCATGGGTCCCGATGATCACGTTCTGGTGACCGTCAGTGATCGTGACGCCGATCAATTCGTCGTCATCTTTCAACGTAATCGCCTTTAAGCCGTTACTCCGGATATTGGCAAATTCTTGAACTGGTGTCCGTTTAACGACCCCGTTGACCGTGGTGAAGAACAAGTAGTTGTCTGACGCACTGGCATCGCCCGTAACGTTAACGACCGCCTGAATCTTCTCACCGGAATTAACGCCCAATAGGTTGATGACTGGAATCCCCTTAGCGGTCCGGCCGTATTCAGGAATTTCGTAGGCCTTCATCCGATAGACCTTACCAGCATTCGTAAAGAAGAGTAAGACGTCGTGCGTCGATGTCGTTAAGAGGTGCTCGATAAAGTCATCATCGTGCACGTCCATCCCTTGAATCCCACGGCCACCACGATGTTGCGACTTAAATTCAGTCGTTGGCAAGCGTTTGATGTAGCCATTGTGCGTCAAGGTCACGGCAACTTCTTCTTCTTCGATCAAGTCTTCGTCTTCGATACTTAAGACTTCACCGACCATGAGTTCAGTCCGGCGCTTGTCACCAAATTTCCGTTGAATTTCCATTAATTCTTCGTAGATGATTTGGTTGATGCGTTCCTTGCTGCCTAGAATTTCTTTGTAGTCCGCGATCGACTTCAGTAAGTCTTGATACTCGCTCTCAATCTTTTCACGTTCCAAACCGGTCAGGCGAACTAACCGCATATCCAAGATGGCTTGGGCCTGTTTGTCTGACAAACCGAAGTTATCCATCAATTGGTTCTTAGCGATTTCACTCGTTTCAGACTGACGAATGATCCGAATGATTTCGTCGATATGGTCAAGCGCGATTCGTAACCCTTCTAGAATGTGGGCCCGTGCTTGGGCCTTCTTCAAGTCGAATTCCGTCCGCCGCCGAATAACGTCTTCTTGGTGTTCCAAGTAATAGATCAAAATCTGCTTGAGACTTAAGACTTTTGGCGCACCCTTGACGATGGCCAACATGTTGAAACCAAAGTTCGTCTGCATCAACGTCATCTTGTATAAATTATTCAAGATGACGGAGGCACTGGCATCCCGACGAACATCAATCACGATCCGCATCCCTTCACGGTCACTTTCGTCATTGATGTCGGTAATGCCTTCGATTTCCTTGTCCCGAGCCAGGCCCGCGATTCGTTCAATCAACTTGGCCTTATTGACCATGTAAGGTAATTCGGTCACGATGATCCGTTGCTTGCCGTTCTTCTGGTCTTGAATATCGACCTTGGCCCGCACGATAATGTTACCGCGTCCGGTCTGGTAAGCTTTCCGAATTCCAGACTTACCCATGACGATCCCGCCAGTTGGGAAATCTGGTCCTGGTAAGACTTCCATCAAGTCCGCAGTCGTTGCATCCGGATTATCCATCAACAAGTGAATGGCAGAAATAACCTCAGCCAAGTTATGTGGTGGAATGTTGGTCGTCATCCCAACGGCGATCCCGGTCGCCCCGTTGACTAATAAGTTAGGGAAACGGGCAGGTAAAACTGCTGGTTCCCGTTCCGTATCGTCATAGTTAGGTTGCCAATCAACCGTGTCTTTATTAATATCGCGCAGCATTTCAACCGCGATTTTACTCATCCGGGCTTCGGTATACCGCATGGCAGCGGCACCATCACCATCGACGGAGCCAAAGTTCCCGTGACCATCGACTAGCATGTAGCGATAACTAAAGTCTTGGGCCATCCGCACCATTGACTCGTAAATTGCGGAGTCACCGTGGGGATGATATTTCCCCATGACGTCCCCGACGATCCGGGCCGATTTCTTATAAGGTTTGTCCGGCGTCACACCCAGTTCACTCATCCCGTAAAGGATCCGCCGGTGCACTGGTTTTAATCCATCTCGCACATCCGGTAACGCCCGCGCCACGATAACACTCATGGCGTAACTTAAGAATGACGTCCGCATGGTTTTGGAGAGGTTCACATCCGAAATGCGATTGTTTGATAAATCTGAATCAGCCAAAATATTCGTCCTCCTTCATCCATTTTGCCGCAATTAAAGCTCGTTTAATAATATGTCTACTGGGCAGTCCTACCGCCTAATCGGTTGAGCAGAACTGACGGATTGACCAGGTCATTAACTAACCATGCCAATGTCTCCCAGCCACTCAGCGTTGAACCACTAAGCTGACACACTAAACATCCAGATCCTGGACGAACTTGGCATTATCTTCAATAAATTCCCGGCGCGGTTTGACTTGGTCGCCCATTAACATCGAGAAGACGCCGTCAGCATCGGCCGCATCTTCATCACGAACGCGCAAAAGCCGCCGCTTGTCTGGATCCATGGTCGTTTCCCATAATTGTTCCGCGTCCATTTCACCAAGCCCCTTGTACCGTTGCACAACTGGCTTAGGTGATGGGGCCAATTGTCCCAAGACCTCGCTCAATTCTTCATCGGAATCGATATACTTCACGAATTTACCTTGGCGCACTTGATACAACGGTGGCTGGGCAATATACACGAACCCAGCGTCCACTAACGGCCGCATATACCGGTAGAACAACGTTAAGAGTAACGTCCGAATATGCGCACCATCGACATCGGCATCGGTCATGATGATCAACTTGTGGTAGTTGGCCTTGCTCAAGTCGAAGTCACCACCGAAACCAGTGCCCATCGCTGTAAATAGTGACCGAATTTCTTCGTTAGCTAGAATCTTATCGATGCTGGCCTTTTCGACGTTTAAAATTTTCCCCCGGATTGGTAGGATCGCTTGCGTTAACCGCGAGCGACCCTGCTTAGCTGACCCACCGGCGGAATCCCCTTCGACGATGAATAATTCACTGATTTCAGGGTCTTTACTGGTGTTATCGGCTAATTTACCGGGCAGATTACTGATTTCAAGTCCGCTCTTCTTCCGCGTCACTTCCCGCGCACGCTTGGCAGCGACCCGGGCCTTGGAAGCAAGCATCCCTTTATCAACCACTTTGCGCGCAACACTTGGGTTTTCCATCAAGTACTTACTGAAGTGTTCTGAGAACAAGCGATCCACTGCAGCCCGCGCATCGGAGTTCCCCAACTTGGTCTTCGTTTGACCTTCAAATTGTGGGTCCGGGTGCTTGACACTGACAACGGCCGTCATTCCTTCACGCACGTCTTCACCAGATAGGTTCGCGTCGTTTTCCTTCAACAGGTTATTCTTACGCGCATAGTCGTTGATGACCCGCGTTAAGGCGCGTTTGAACCCTTCTTCATGGGTCCCACCTTCGTAGGTATGAATATTGTTGGTAAACGTCATCAGATTGCTGTGGTAGTCATCCGTATATTGGAGTGCGACTTCCACAGTGATACCGTTTTGTTCCCCTTCCACGTAGATTGGTTCTGGGAACAAGACCGTCTTGTTCTTATCGAGGTATTCAACGTAGTGCCGAATCCCACCTTCATAGAGAAAGTCGTCTTCAGTCGGTTCGTCTGGTCGATTGTCGCGAATCGTGATACGCAGGCCCTTGTTCAAGAAAGCCAGTTCACGAATTCGCGTCGTTAAAATATTAATATCATAGGTCGTCGTTTCACGGAAAATATCTGGATCCGGCACAAAATGAACGGCCGTTCCATGCGCATCGTCCGGTGCGTCACCGATAATCTTCATCGGTGTCTTCACTTTCCCACGTTCAAAGTCCATGTAATAAACATGGCCATTCCGGGTAACTTTAACATCCAGGCTTGAGGACAGTGCGTTAACGACTGAGGCCCCAACCCCGTGCAGACCACCGGAGACTTTATAACCGCCACCGCCAAACTTACCACCGGCATGCAGAATCGTATAAACCGTTTCGAGGGCTGGTTTACCAGTCTTTTCTTGGATATCGACTGGAATCCCCCGCCCATTATCGGTTACCGTGATACTGTTATCCTTTTCAACGGTCACGTGAATGACGTTTGCAAATCCTGCCAACGCTTCATCGATCCCGTTGTCCACGATTTCCCAGACCAAATGATGGAGACCTTGGCTACTCGTGGTACCGATATACATTCCGGGACGTTTCCGGACAGCTTCTAATCCTTCCAAAACTTGAATCTGACTGGCATCGTATTCACGAGCCTGTTCAAGTTTGGTTTCTTTTTCGTTTTCGGTCAATGCGGTTCCTCCTCTTGTAAAGTGCCGTGACTAACTTCAAATACTTTTGGCGCATTAATTAATTTGCGGGCCACCCCGTCGAGACTCGGCGTGGTTAAAAAGGTCTGCACTTTATCTTGTATCGCTGTCAGCAGATGGGTCTGCCGCGCAGCATCTAATTCTGATAAGACATCGTCTAATAATAGGACTGGGTATTCCCCAGTCTCCGCTTTCATCAGATCAATTTCAGCAAGCTTAACCGACAAGGCGGTCGTCCGCTGTTGGCCTTGGGAGCCATACGTTTGGACATTTTTCCCATTGACACCAAACTGCAAATCGTCGCGGTGGGGCCCTAAGAGGGTCGTGCCTTGAAAGATTTCTTTGGCTTGCTGTTGCTCATACAAAGCTTGTAGCGTTTGATAAATATGGTCGACCGATGTCTGGTCGGCATCTGGGACTTGTGTGACATAGTGAAAGGTCAGTTGTTCTTGCTGCTGCGTGATTTCGCTGTGAACGGCCTGGGCCCACTGTTCGAGTTGTTGCAATAATTCCAGTCGTTTATGGATGATCTCCGCGCCAAATGCCGCTAACTGGTCTGATAAAACGCCCAAATAGACCTTATCCTTGGCTTGTTGCCGATTCAACTGCCGTAAATACTGATTACGCTGTTTTAAAATCGTGCGGTACTGGCTCAAGTTATAGAGGTATTTCGGACTCATCTGACCAAATTCCATATCCATAAAGCGCCGCCGAACTGAAGGCGCGCCTTTGACGATTGATAAATCTTCGGGCGCAAATACAATGACGTTCAAATTACCCACGTATTGGGATAACTTGGCCTGTTCGAGGTGGTTCACCTTGGCCCGTTTGCCCCGTCGACCGAGCTCAAGCTCCAGTGGGACGGTACCGGTACTTTTATGTAACCGGCCTTGCAACGTCGCCGTAGTGGCCTGCCAACGAATCAGTTCTTTGTCATTAGCAGTTCGGTGACTACGCGTTAACGCTAACACGTAAATGGCCTCTAGCAGGTTGGTCTTGCCCTGGGCGTTCTCACCGAGTAATACATTGACACCCCAACTAAAATCAATGGTCAGATCCGCGTAGTTTCGAAAATCATGCAAGACTAAATTTTCTAAGTACATCTAATCAGTCGTTTCTTGATTTGAGCGAATAAAAAATGACCCGTTGTCTTCAACTTCAATCGTATCGCCTGGATAAAGTTTCCGACCCCGCCGATCATCTGGTTCACCATTCACTAATACGGTCATTTCTTTTAAAAACCACTTAGCTTGACCACCTGACCCAATGATGGCCGTTTCTTTTAAGAGCTGCCCCAGTGTCATATATGGGGTATTGATATCTATTGGCTGTTTCACAATGTCACCTGCCTATCTGATTACAAGCTATTAAACGATCGTCTGAAGTGTGACGCACACTCCTAACAGGTTATATTATACTTGTTTTTTAATGAAAATTCAATTTACAACCGCGCTCAGAGCCATTTTAAGCCGATTTAAGCCATTTAAATATCGGGATACTAACCCCGGGGTAAATTTGCTGAAATTCGCAAAAATGGCGGATATTCATAAAATATCTTGTTTTTTCGCACACAAATTAGCTGAAAACGCAACTGTTGATTCTCGGATTAGTCAGCAATCGTCCGAAATTGATCAGTCAGTCTCTTCAATCAGCACTTGATATGGGCCTTAACGACACGTCGGTCATCAGCGAGCACCAACACTTATTTTTGAATATGCACGATTCAGAACTTCAAAAGTTACACCACAACAAACTAGCGGCTGTACCAGCATTCTGGCAGTTTTAACTGCAGCTAAAAAGGCGCCCAATCTGCATGCGATTGGGCGCCTTTTACTTGTAATTGTATATTTATTCAGCTAATTAGAAAGTCCGAACTGGCGTGATCAGTTGGATGAAGTTTTCGCCTTCTTCAGTTGGAACCAACGTGAATGGGCGTAATGCCATCGTGAATGAAATCTTGATCATCGCTTGACCGAATGAACGTAAAGCTTCTTTCATGTAATCAGGGTTGAACGAAATTTCAAGTTCATCCCCGGCTAAGTCAGTCGGTTGCAACTGTTCCGTTACTTCACCGACATCTGGTGAGTTCCCAAAAATCGTGATGGTTTTGTCCGTTGGGTTAACGGAGAAACGAACCACGTTATTGCGGCTTTCGTGTGAGAGCAAGGATGCCCGTTCGATAGCTGCCGATAATGCGGGTGCTGAAATTTCGACCGTCGTATTGGATTCTTTAGGAATCAAGCGGGACGTGTCTGGATAATTGCCTTCCAGTAACCGGGAATAAAACGCCGTGTTACCAAGCACGAAGAGCACTTGATTTTCAGATAAGCGCATTTGAACATCTGGGTTATCATCGCCGATCATCCGGGATAATTCCGTGAGACTCTTCCCAGGGATAATCACGTCATAGTTGGCATTATTGGCTTCCGGTAACTTGATGCGGCGTTGACTTAACCGGTGTGAGTCGGTTGCGACGGCTAGGAATTCACCATTGGCCAAAATAAAATGAACCCCGGTCAAGATTGGCCGACTTTCTTGATTAGAAACGGCAATAACGGTTTGTCCGATCAATTCTTTGAGCACGTCACCGGCTAACGTAATGGTATTCGTCGTGTCGATTTCAGGTAAGTGCGGATAATTTTCAGGGTCCAAACCATTGATGGTAAAGGAAGCTGCACCAGAAGTGATCTGGGTCTGGAAACCATCCGTAACGTTAACGGTCATGGTATCTTCTGGTAATTTCTTAACGATTTCACTGAAGAACCGTGCAGGTAATACGATGGAACCAGCATCTTCAACGACTAACGTATTGTTGTCATCACTGGCTGGAATCGTCGTTTCGATTGAAATATCGGCGTCACTACCAGTTAAGGTAATGGCATCGGTACTAACGTCTAATTTTAAGCCAGTCAAAATTGGAATCGTCGTCTTTGAAGAAATTGCACGTTGGACATTATTTAATTCTTTGATGAACGCTGATCGATTGATCGTGAATTTCATAAGTTACATCCCCTCTTTCTAGCGACGGGCACTAGATATAGATTAGTAATAAAAGTTCGTAGTAATAGTAGAGCAGTGGGTACTGTGGAAAACTAAGTAAAAGCTAACGGCTATTGAGTTTTCCACATGTGCATAAGTTGTGGAAAACTTTTTGCGTTATTCTTTTTTATCCACACTACGATTTAAGCTGACCAGTCAGATCACCCACGGCTTTTTGTAACTCGGGGTCGGTTTTGAGGGCCTTCGTTATTTTGTCATGGGCGTGAATGACGGTCGTATGATCCTTGCCACCAAATTCGTTCCCGATCCGTGGGAGTGAACTTTCTGTCAGTTCGCGTGAGAGATACATGGCGATTTGGCGCGGAATCACGATTTGTTTGTTGCGTTTCTTCCCTTTAAGGTCAGCCATTGAAACGTGGAAATACTTGGCGACCTTTTCCTGAATGACGGGAATTGAGACCTCTGATAGTTTACTGCTAAGGTGCAAACTCTTCAACGCATCGGCCACTAAACTAGTGGTAATTGGCGAATTATTGAGTCGCGAATAAGCTTGAACGCGGGCCAGTGCCCCTTCTAGTTCACGGACATTGGAATCGATTTGTCCGGCGATATAACTGAGCGTATCGTCGGGAATCTCGATGCCTTCTAAATCAGCTTTATTCCGCAAAATGGCGATCCGTGTCTCGAGGTCCGGAGGTGTAATATCAACGGATAAGCCCCATTTGAATCGCGACACTAACCGATCTTGCAGTTGCGGAATTTCGTTTGGCAACCGGTCTGAAGTCAGCACGATTTGCTTATCATCTTCATATAAAGCATTAAATGTATGGAAGAACTCTTCTTGCGTTGCTTCCTTATTGGCAAAGAATTGAATATCATCGACTAATAACAGGTCGACGTTGCGGTATTCTTCCCGAAACGCTTCCTGTTTTTTCGTTTGGATGGCATTGATCAATTCATTGGTGAAGGATTCGCTAGTGACGTATTTGATGTTACTAGTCGGATCGGTTTCTAACAATTTGTTACCGATAGCGTGCATTAGGTGGGTTTTGCCCAGACCAACGCCCCCGTAGAAAAACAACGGATTATACATTGTCCCGGGCTCTTCCGACACAACTAACGCTGCGGCATGGGCCATTTGGTTCCCCTTGCCGATGACGAAAGTATCAAATGTATATTTCGGGTTGAGTTTCGTTTCCCGCATAAATGTGGGGGTAGTTGCGGTTGTTGGTTGTTGTCCCGCAACGTTACCGGTAGTCGCCTGCGCGTCGTTATCACGCGTAAGCTGCTGACGTTCTTCTTCCGTTATCATCACCGGCCGGATCTGCTCGTTAGTCGCTTGCATCGCAATGTCCGTGAACTTTGCGGCCAAGTTTTTCTCCCAGTAATCACGATGAAGTTGTGTTGGGACTTCGATCGTCATCTGGGCCTTATCGAGTTGGAGCGGTTTTGCCGGTTCGACAAACGTTTGAAACGTGATCTTGGATAGATCTTGTTCCATAGAGAACTTAATGAGATTCCATAAGTCATTACGTTCCAGCACGTGGATACCCCTTTTCTTAAAAAACGTAATTCTATTTTAGCATGAACATATCGAGTTTTCCACAGGTGGACAAGTTAAAGTTAAGAGAATTCACAGGGTGGTGATTGGCAATCCACAGGCTGTCGAAAAATAAACTGTTTTGAGTAAAATTAACAGTTATCCACAAAAACGAGTTTAAAACTAGCCTTGATATAGCAGCCTTTAAAATGGTTATGCACACAATAAATACGTCCTGTGGATAACTAAATAACACCCCGTGATTTTGTCGAAAAGTCTGTGGGCAACCTGCGAATAACGGAAAGTTGTGCTTGGGTCGTCCACAATGTCATTCGCAACTAACCGGTCGTTAGTCCAGCAATCAGGTGAACGAAAATTAAATTTACTGGTTTTCAAATAAAGTAAAATATGCTATAGTAGTCAGGAAATGCATTTAGGATGTAAACTGCGTTTTGAAAATAACGACTTAATCGAATTGATTCATGTCATTATGGAGAAGGAGGTGTCATGATGAAGAGAACTTACCAACCAAAGAAGCGCCATCGTCAACGTGTACATGGCTTCCGCAAACGGATGAGCACCAGTAATGGCCGCAAAGTGTTAGCCCGTCGCCGCCAACGAGGCAGAAAAGTATTGTCTGCATAGGCCACTGATTATCAGTGGCTTTTTCTTTACAGTCCTGGACCGAGTGTTTAGGGCTGTAAAGTCGTGTAGCAATTCGCTCAGGTGAGCTTGAGCGCACACATGGAGATGGATTATGCGAAAATCATATCGGGTAAAAAAGGAAACTGAGTTCCAACAAGTTTTTGAGACCCGCAACTCGTATGCCAATCGTCAATTTGTCATTTACGTTTTGGAAAAACCGGGGCAACCTCATTTCCGCGTGGGTATTTCAGTCGGTAAAAAGATTGGGAATGCCGTTGCGCGTAACTGGGTCAAACGCCGGATTCGGCAATCAATCACCGAGCTAAAGCCGCAGCTTAAGCAAGATGCGGACTTCCTCGTCATTGCCCGACCAACCGTTGCCGGTAAGTCGCAAGCCGAAACCAAAGCTTATCTAAGCCATGCGCTAAAGCTAGCGCACCTGCTGGACAATGATTAAAGTGAGGACATTCGTTTGAAAAAGTACAGAAAAATACTGGCAATGCTGGCCGTACTAGCACTTGTACTAGTTTTGAGTGGGTGTAGCAATACTCCCATCACGGATAAGAGTACCGGATTTTGGGATGGCTTGATCATCTTGAACTTCTCACGGGCGATTATTTGGTTATCAAACTTGTTCGGTCATAGTTATGGTCTCGGGATCATCGTCTTTACGTTGATCATCCGGGTCATCATCTTACCATTGATGATCTTCCAAACCCGCAACATGGTAGCCATGCAAGAGGTCCAACCGCAGATGAAGGCTTTACAAAAGCAATATTCATCACGGGACATGGAAACTCAGCAAAAGCTCCAAGCGGAAATGAAGAAGTTGTACGCCAAGCATGGTGTGCATCCAATGGCCAGCATGTTGCCATTGCTAGTTCAGTTGCCAATCTTGATTGCATTGTACCAAGCAATCTGGCGGACCCAAGTCCTGAAGACCGGTTCGTTCTTATGGCTTCAATTAGGTAGTAAGGACCCGTACTACGTCTTGCCGATTCTGGCGGCGATCTTCACGTTCGCCAGTTCCTGGTTAGCGATGAAGTCGCAACCAGAGCAAAATGGGATGACGACTTCGATGACGTACCTGATGCCCGTGATTATCTTGATTACGGCCATCAACGTGCCATCAGCCTTGTCCTTGTACTGGGTGATCTCCAACGCATTCCAAGTTGGACAAACCTTGCTCCTGCAAAACCCATTCAAGATCAATCGCGAACGGGAAGAGAAGCAAAAAGCAGAACGAGAACGCAAGCGGGCTTTGGAAAAAGCTAGAAAGCGTGCGATTCGCAATCATAAACGTTAAATACAAATGGACCTGCCGTGTGGTGGGTCTTTTTTTGTGCCTCGAGTTTATTTTTACTGAACGGTCAAAATTCGCCGTCCGGGTATTTGTCAGCCGGAAATGTATCCTAGTCTGAACTGCGAGGCTGCCTGACAGCGTTGGAACGGGACACTTCAACGCTGACAATTCTCAGCAATGAAATTCTACTTTAGTGAGCGTTGTGTGCTTGGCTATTGGAAGACCAGCACTTCAGAAGTGGGTGTCCGGCTTAAATCTGTGTCGCGTTCCGGTAGCGTCAGAAATTTCTGGAAGCTGGCGCAGAATGAATCTATCACTGTAGGTTTACGCCGATTTGCGCTGTTTCCAGTGGGTCTATGCGAGCTGTCTTAAGAACGTGCATTTTTTTAACCATCCATGAATAGGCCTGATACGATAGCAATCTGCTAACCACATTTGCGCGCGCACTTAAAAAATTCGAAAAAAGATTTGACAAATCCAAAAATCACCGCTAAGATGTGAATCACATTAAAAAATAATTAGATTAAACGAACGGCCATCGAGGAGTCGGTTATCAGTCAGTCACAGAGAGTCGCGGCAGCTGCAAAGCGACCTGCACTGATCACTCAAAGTCGATAGTTAGTGAGCAGTCGTGTGAAGCGGCTGCCGGTTGTACCCGATAGCGTACCAACATATCGTCAATTCATTTGGCCGTATGTAAGTGGCGAGTTGTCTTGACTCGCAATGAGGTGGTACCGCGTGAAGACGTCCTTTTAAGCAATAGCTTAGTGGGACGTCTTTTTGTGTTTATCGGACGCCGGTTTAAGCTGATTAAGACCATACATATGGAGGGATTAGGGATGCAGGCAAAGTATACATATAGCATTATTGGGGTTGTGAGTGCCTTATTATTAACCGGCTGCTTAGGAACGGTCTCTAATTCTTCAAAGACGACCAGTGCGGCTAATCAGAATAAGACGTTGGGCATCACGATTCCTGGGGAGCCAATGACCAGTGATCCAACCACGTCGATTGAAACCAATGGTGGTGCCGTCATTACACAAACCGGCGAAGGTATTTATCGCAAAAATGCGAATAATAAGATCGTCGCGGGGGTCGTTGAAAAGAAGGTCAAGCCGACTGAGAATAAGACCCGCTACACGTTTACGATTCGAAAGAATGCGCGCTGGCAGAATGGCACGAAGATCACGTCACAAGACTTTGTCACGGCATTACGGCGGCAGGCTAATCCGAAAACGAAGTCACAAAATCTAGATGCAATCAGTTACATCAAGAATTTCGATGCGGTCAATAAAGGGAAGATGGCGGTCAATAAGCTAGGTGTCACGGCGATCAACAAGCGCACGTTTTCAATTAAGTTGAGCAAACCCGTGCCGTATATGAATTACGAGTTCACCAGTTTTTACCCACTCAATACGGCCGCCGTCAATAAGTACGGGTCCAAGCTCGGTAGCAATTCTGCGACAACGGTTGCGAACGGGGCCTATGTCATCAAGGGCTGGAAAGGATCCAATGATAGTTGGTATTACGTCAAGAACAAGTATTACTGGAATGCCAAAAATGTCAAAATCAAGCGCATCAAAGTCACGGTGACTAAGGACGATAATACCGCGCAGAACCTATTTAACGCTGGGACCGTGCAAGTGACAAATATTTCGGGACAATACGTCAAGAATAATGCCAACAATAAGGAGATGACGGTCACCAAAACTGGGCGGAATAATTACATTTACTTCAATAGTAAGAAGTCGGTCACGGCTAATGAGAATTTCCGGCACGCCCTGAGCCTCGTCGTTAATCAGAAGACGTTGGCCAAGGATGTGTTACAAGATGGCTCGCAAGCGGCAACGAACATCGTCCCGAAAAACTATGCGAGTGATCCAACGACCGGTGAAGATTTCGTCAAGGAAGTCGGCAATCTATCGCCAACGAATATTAAGAAGGCCAAGCAATATTGGCAAAAGGCCCAACAAGAGCTAGGCAAGCAGAAGGTCACGTTGAACTTCTTGTGTGATGACACGGATACCGAGAAGAAGCTGGCGGAATACGTTCAGGGCGTGGCTGAGAAGTATTTGAAAGGTGTGACGATCAAAATCGTGGCGGTGCCACACGCGACCCACGTTTCACGAGATTTCACGGGGAACTTCGACCTAGTCACGGTTGGCTGGGGCCCAGATTACCCGGACGCGCAGAACTTCTTGGATGGCATGCAGAGTTCTAACAGCATCAACTTCACCCAGTGGAAGGATGCCAAGTATGATGCGTTGATGGCGAAAGTCTCCGACACGGCCAAATACACCGCGGCACAGCGGTGGGCCTATGAGAAACAAGCCGATCGCCGGTTGATGAAGCTAGCAGCGGTCATTCCAACTTATCAAGCCTCATCCGCGTTCTTGGTCAGCAAGGATGTCGGTGGATTGAAGTGGGATGAGTTTTCTGGAACGGCCAGTCAACTTCAATATGCTTATTGGAAATAATAGATAACCCTGAAAGGTGGTGAGGCGTGGTGGCCAGTCAGTTAAAGAACCAACAATGTTGTGATGAAAACGATGGTCCGTTACCGTTATTGGACGGAACGCGACCTGCCAAAATGAAAGGAAGTCATTATTATGACCAAAACCAACTATATCAACGCCTCAATCTACAGTTCAGAAAAGCAAACGTTTATCGACAATCAGTTTATGACCGTTGACGATACAACTGGTAAAATCATCGCGATCGGTACCGGGACACCCGATACGATTGCTGAACAGACGACCGACATGCAAGGTAAGTACGTGATGCCGGGGATCATGAACGCGCATACGCATATCACCAGTATTCCAACGTATTGGTGGCATGATGGGCAAGAAGACCGCCATCCAGCGTCTCGTGAATACAATACGATGTACGCCATTCGCAATATGCAGGATATGATCAATCATGGCGTCACCTACATCCGCAATGTGGGGGCTCAATATGATATTGACGTCGCCATTGCCAAAATGCAGCGCGAAGGTAAGATTGCCGGACCCCGCGTAATGACGTCTGGGCAAGCCTTCTCGATCACAGGTGGTCACGGTGCGGATGGCGGTCATGAAGTTGATGGTGTTGACGCGGTGATTCACGGCGTTCGACAAGCGCTCAAGATGGGCGTTGACAATATCAAGATGATGGTCACGGGCGGCGTGCTTCGCAATGGTGAAACGCCGGATGACATTCAATTTAACTTCGAAGAGGTCCAGGCAGCGGTCGAAGAAGCCCATCATAAAGGTAAGACAGTCGCGGCCCATGCCCAAGGTAATGCGGGCGTCAAAGAAGCCGTTCAAGCCGGCGTCGATACGGTCGAACATGCCTTTGATATTGATGATGAAACCATTGAAATGATGCGTAAACACGGCACGGTCATTGTGCCGACGATGAATGCGATGTATGCCATTTATAAATATGATGAAAAGACTGTGCCAGCCTGGGCGCGCGAAAAAGTTATCGTGAACATCAAGAAACACTTTGCAAGTATCACGAAGGCAGCTGCAGCGGGAATCCCAATTGCGATGGGGACGGATGCCGGGACGCCGTACAACGGGTTCGAGGATGAATCCGCTTATGAAATGCAGCTCTATGTCGATAAAGCGGGGATGACACCGGCTCAAGCCATCGATACAGCGACGATCAACTGCGCGCGGGCGATGCATGTGGATGCCGAATACGGGACGATTGCGGCCGGCAAATTCGCGGACTTTATTGCAATGACGGCCAACCCAATCGAAGATATTCGCGTGATTCAGCATGACAAAGACGTCTTCCAACACGGTATCCAAGTCCATCAGGCGGCCCAGGTGGCGGATGTTGAAGAAAATGAACCAGTGCGGCAAGTGGGCTAAGATTGGTCGGATGCCTGCTGGGTGTGGGCAGCGGGCAGTGCTGAACAATAATCTGAACGAGATGGTCAGTAGTCTGAACAAAAGCCATTTTGAAGGCGACGGTTTACTTTGAAACTGATAAACTAGTCGGCACGCGATGATGGCTAATCAACTGAATACTTAGGTTAATGACGAACCGATTTTCTAGGATAGTACTGCTAGAAAATCGGTTTTTCGTTGGAGATGGATGAACGACTGAATGGTTAATGGCCATGAATCTGGAGCAGACCAAAACGAGTGCACTGTCGATGTTGGGAGGCTAGGCGTCGATTTCTATTGCCCAGGTGCTAGTTTAGTAGGATTTCAACTGATAACTAATCTAGCACGGTCGCCATAGATAACGGTGCAATCTAGTGAATGTGGACCCCGGCTGCACGACAAATGCAGGTCGTTACGCCAGCCGAATCGTTGTAAGGGTTCATTAAGTGTTGCTAGTCAGCTGTTCGCAAGGGGAATGGTAATGCTATAATGAGAACAGGATTGTTAACGAGGAGGATTTAAGTCATGACAGTATTTGAAGGTAATACCGTCGCGGCCGCAATTGCGGCCGGTTTAAAACAACTGCACCGAACACGCGACCAGGTGACTGTGGAAGTCATTGCTGAAGCGAAGAAGGGCTTTTTAGGGCTGGGAAAACAGCCGGCTCAAGTTAAAATAACGGCGGTGCCGGCCTCCACAGCAGCGGCGAGCGCAACCGAACAGCCGCAGTCCGCTGAAACGATTGACCAGTCATCAGCACCCGCATCCGCGGAAACGTCGCCTGCTAAGTCCATTGTGACCCCGGATGTCAGCACGGGTCCCGTCGTTCCTGGTGATGCTGGGTTAGCGGATGAGACGGTTGCCCCGGCAGACGCAACACGGCATTCAGCCAACGTTCAGCCTACTGAAGTGCAGGACGTTGAAACTAAAGTGAGTGCTGCTGGCAAGCCTCAAGCTGGCGTTGAAACCAAAACGACGACTAAAGTGGCAGCCACTAAAGCGGTGAATACGCAGAACGCCGACCACCAAACCAATGGCAAGGCGGCTAAATCAGCAGCGCCCAAGGCCAAACCGGCTAAAGCGAAAGCAGCGCATGACGCAGCAGCAACCACCCCAACGCCACGGACGCCGGCAGAAATTGCCGCCCGCCAAGCTGCTAACGAAACGGCGATTCGGGATTTGAGTGCCTACTTATTGGAAGTCGTCAAGCAACTGGGCATTGCCGCGGACCTCGATGTTGATTTTGGCAACCGGTACGCGACGTTGAACTTCAACACCGCCAAACAGGGCTTGCTGATTGGGAAGCATGGGCGCACCATCAATGCGTTGCAAGATCTCGCGCAAGTCTATATGAATCACCACGGCGCTTCCCACGTCAACGTCGTCTTGGATGTCGATGATTATCGCGATCGGCGCGTGGCGACCTTGAAGCGTTTAGCTGAAAGTACGGCGCGGGAAGTAATTGCGACTGGCAAGCAAGTCTTCCTAGACCCGATGCCGTCGTTTGAACGCAAATTGATCCACGCTGAATTGGCCAATAACCATCACGTCACAACTTTTTCAGAGGGACGGGAGCCGCACCGCGCCGTGGTTGTTGCGATTCGGAAATAGTTCATAACGGTGAACGCAAACAGGCGTTTGACAAACTCCGGGTGAGCTATTATAGTAGGTGTTAATCATTCTTATCTTTTAGATAAAGTAGTCAAAGTGCTTTATCCACGCTTTAAGGTGGCGTGGACTAGGCGCTTTTTTTCTGCATTTTAGGACATATTATTAACTAATTGTAAGTAAATTTGGTATGGTATTAGGCGATGAAACGCTGACAAGAAAGGACATGATGGTATGCCAACGACCACAGAATTTGATACGATCGCGGCAATTTCAACGCCGCCTGGTGAAGGTGGTATTTCAATTATTCGGATTAGCGGGGACCAGACGTTTAACGTGGTCACCCAGATTTTCAAGGGCAAGGACCTGAGTCAGGTCAAATCTCATACGATCAACTATGGGCACATTGTTGACCCGGACACCCATCAAGAAGTCGATGAAGTGATGGCGTCTGTGATGCGGGCACCTAAGACCTATACCCGTGAAGACGTGGTCGAAATCAACTGTCACGGGGGCCTGGTTGCGACCAACGAAATCTTACAACTGATTTTGAGTCACGGTGCGCGGATGGCGGAACCCGGTGAATTTACCAAACGGGCCTTCTTAAATGGACGGTTGGACTTGTCACAAGCGGAAGCCGTTATGGATCTGATTCGCGCTAAGACGGATAAATCCATGAAGGTCGCCCTAAACCAATTAGATGGTGATTTGTCGAAGCTGATCCGGCATTTACGCCAGGATATTTTGGACGTTTTAGCTCAAGTCGAAGTTAATATCGATTATCCAGAATACGACGCGGTCGAGACGATGACGACCAAGATGCTGAAGGAAAAGGCCACTGAAGTTGCGCAGAGCATCGACCAATTGTTGGCGACGGCCAAGCAAGGGAAAGTCCTACGTGAAGGGCTGGCGACCGCCATTATTGGTCGACCAAACGTCGGAAAATCAAGTCTGCTCAATCATCTGCTACACGAAGATAAAGCAATCGTGACGGATGTTGCCGGGACGACACGTGATGTTATCGAAGAATACGTCAATGTTCGCGGGGTGCCGCTCAAACTGGTCGATACGGCCGGAATTCGCGACACTGAAGATAAAGTCGAAAAAATTGGGGTCGAACGCAGTCGTAAAGCAATTGGCGCTGCCGATTTAGTGCTATTAGTCCTAGACAGCAGTCGGCCGTTGACCACGGAAGACCAGGAATTGTTGCAAGAAACAGCGCAGTCGAAGCGGATCGTGATTTTAAACAAGACGGATCTGCCCGCCCAGCTGGACCAAGCTGAACTTGCAAAATTCGTGGACCCCAAAGACGTGTTGAGCATGTCCGTCCTCGAACAGAGCGGCGTGACGCAATTGGAACAACGGATTGCCAAGATGTTCTTCAGTGAAGGCATTGAAAGTAATCAAAACAGTGTTATGGTCACGAACGCCCGCCACATTGGTTTGCTTAACCAAGCCAAACAGGCGCTACAAGACGTTCAGACGGGCTTGGCCGCTGGCATGCCAGTGGACTTGGTCCAAATCGACATGACCCGTTGCTGGGAATTTCTCGGTCAAATTACCGGGGACAGCTATGAAGATGAATTATTAGACCAGCTATTTAGCCAGTTCTGTCTGGGTAAGTAGTGGTAGGAGGAAATTGTAATGACAGAAGTAAAGCAGTATCAGGGCCGCGACTATGATGTGATCGTCGTTGGTGCTGGTCATGCCGGTTCAGAAGCTGCACTAGCCGCTGCCCGGATGGGAAACCGGACACTTTTAATGACCATTAACCTGGATATGGTGGCATTCATGCCATGTAACCCGTCCGTCGGTGGCCCGGCGAAGGGAATCGTTGTTCGTGAAATCGATGCGTTAGGTGGCGAGATGGGCCGCAACATCGATAAGACTTACGTTCAGATGCGGATGCTCAATACGGGTAAGGGTCCCGCTGTCCGTGCATTGCGGGCCCAAGCTGATAAGCATGCATACCACTCAGAAATGAAGCATACGATCGAACGTGAACCTAACCTGACGTTACGCCAAGGTATCGTTGATGGCTTGATCGTCGAAGATGGCGTCTGCAAAGGGGTCATCACGAATACGGGGGCTCATTATCGTGCTAAGAGTGTCGTGTTGACGACTGGAACGGCTGCGCGTGGGAAGATCATCATTGGTGAATTAATGTATTCATCTGGTCCAAACAACTCACAACCGGCAATGAAGCTATCCGGTGACTTGGAACGCTTAGGCTTCAAACTGGAACGGTTTAAGACCGGGACGCCACCACGGGTCGATGGTAATACGATCGATTACAGTGTCACCGAAGAACAACCCGGTGATCCAGAACCCCATCACTTTAGTTTTGAAACGAAGGACGAAGATTACCTTGATTTGACCCACCAGTTATCGTGCTGGTTAACGTATACCAACGAGACGACGCACAAGATCATTCGGGAAAACTTGGACCGGGCACCGATGTTTACGGGTGTCATTGAAGGTGTCGGTCCGCGTTACTGCCCATCGATCGAAGATAAAATCGTGCGGTTCGCGGATAAGAAGCGCCACCAACTCTTCTTGGAACCAGAAGGCCGGAATACGGACGAATGGTACGTTCAAGGGTTGTCAACGTCGATGCCAGAAGAAGTTCAACAACGAATCTTACACTCCATCAAGGGGTTGGAAGATGCTGAAATGATGCGGCCGGGTTATGCAATCGAATACGATGTCGTCGCCCCTTATCAATTAAAGGCCACGCTGGAGACGAAGCTCATCAAGAACTTGTATACCGCTGGTCAAACGAACGGGACGTCTGGTTATGAAGAAGCCGCTGGTCAAGGCTTGATGGCCGGTATCAACGCCGGTTTGCGGGCACTCGACCGGGGTCAATTCACCTTGAAGCGTAGCGATGCCTACATCGGGGTCATGATTGATGATCTGGTAACGAAGGGGACCAACGAACCTTACCGGCTGTTAACGAGTCGGGCCGAATATCGTTTGATCTTGCGTCACGATAACGCGGACTTGCGATTGACGGACAAGGGTCATGAATTAGGCTTGATTGACGACGACCGGTATGCGGCTTTTGAGGCCAAGCGGCAAGCAATCAAAGACGAACTTGACCGTTTGGGCAAAATCCGTATCAAACCTAACGATGACGTCAATGCCTTCTTACGGGCCCACAATTCTGGTGAGCTGAAAGATGGGGTTCTCGCTGCCGATTTCTTAAAGCGGCCAGAAGTGCGGTACGCTGATTTGATGAAATTCATCCCAGCGGCGCCAGAACCATTGGAACGCCACATCATTGAACAAGTTGAAATTCAAATCAAATACGCAGGTTACATCGAAAAAGCGGAAGAACGCGTTGAACGTTTGAAGAAGATGGAAGCTAAGAAGATTCCGGACCGGATCGACTATGACGCCATTGACGGTCTCGCAACTGAAGCTCATCAAAAGCTGAAGAAGATCCAACCAACCACGATTGCACAAGCGTCTCGAATCAGCGGTGTTAACCCCGCTGATATTGCAATCTTGAGTGTTTACATTCAACAGGGCCGGATTGCGAAGGTTAAGGACTAGGCTTAAGCTGATAAGCGCTGGTGACCTGAATTCTGGGTCGTGTTGAATCAGTAGTGCTTGCGTTAGGAATCAGTGCGAAAATCAAAAGTTAGTGCGAAAGGCCAAGATTAATGTAAAACTAAAATGAGTCGTTTCAAGAATTATGACTGGTACGTGGGTGCCGCGTGATTCTTGGAACGGCTTTTTTGTCGTTCGCCTAAAGGTCTGTTTGTCGGGCGAAGCACTAGAATTGGAAGGGCCTGCTAGTTTCTCGTTTAAACGGGGCTGCAGGTGTTACGGATGCCAACCTGAAATTGACGTTAAAGCCCGTGGTGTGGTGATTGCCAATCCATGTTTTCAGTCGAATCAAGATGATCGTCCGGTCTGCTGGTTTGCAGCCAAACGACTTCCACACATCGGAATTAATTGACGGCCGTCATTAGTGAACTTATAAAATCTTTTTAAAGGGGTCATCGATTCCAGACAAGCCGGGTCGATTGGACTATAATAATTGAAGGTTAAGCGTGGGGTAAGGGAGAACGTTGGATGAAAACTGTTAAAAGCATTATGAGTTGGGTGTTACCGATCGTGGTCGGCTTACTGGTCGCCATGGTGATTCGCCATTATATATTTACGATGGTGCGGGTGGACGGCCCATCGATGGAACCTAATCTGGACAATAATGAACGGGTCGCCGTGGTCAAGACCGCTAAGATTCGGCATTTGAGCGTGATCGTATTCAATGCGTACCATGTCGATCCAGATGCGCGGTCGAAATCGGTCAAGTATGTCAAACGAGTGGTCGGGATGCCTGGCGATACTGTCAAGTCTCAGAACGGCAAGCTATATGTGAACGGTAAGCTAGTCTCGCAACAGTTCATTAGTCAATATGAGCGGACACAGGGCACGACCAACTGGACCTTGAATACCTTGTCGACGCGCTATAGTTGGCGGTTAAAGACGACCAAGGTCCCGAAAAACACGTACTTTGTGCTCGGTGATCATCGCTCGGTCTCCAACGACAGTCGCTACTGGGGCTTCGTTCCCGCTAGCAAAGTGCTCGGCGTGGTCAAGGTGCCATTTTGGGACTCCAGTAGTACGAAGCGCCACAACGTCAATTCAATCAGCTATTAATTATCAACAGGTGTTGCTCACGGTGGGCAGCGCCTTTTTTATTGGCAGGCATGCGTAATAACCACGAGCAGAACGCGCTTATTGGTGATTATTACTAATTTAAAAAATGGTGCCTGTATAAAATAACTAATAAAATTCAGAAAAGTAAACAAAAACTTGCATCTAAATTGAAATCGCTATCTAATAGGCCTAGAATGAAGGCTAAACTGGTAACAGGGCTACAATGGAGGCTGGTAAATATGGCAACTGAATTAACACCCGCCGCGCTTGCCGTATTACGGACAACGCACGCAGATGATCGGATGGCGCCGGTACTAACGCGCGCCATCACCAAAAATGGCATCAAAGCCGCAAGTTTTGATAATCAGGCGGCAAGTCGCTTGGACCGGACGTTTTCGATCGAAGTTCCGACAGGCAAGGTTAGTAATCAAAAGAGTAGTGGTCGCTGCTGGGAGTTCTCGTTACTGAATACCCTGCGACACAAATTCGCGACGAAGTATCACGTGAAGGATTTCGAATTGTCACAAAGTTATTTATTTTTCTGGGATAAGATCGAACGGGCCAACACGTTTTATCGCAACGTTGAACAAACGGCGCGGCAACCAATTAGCGACCGCTTAGTCCAATTCTTGTTCGATAATCCTGGTGAAGATGGTGGCCAGTGGGCGATGGCCGCGAGTTTAGTTCAGAAGTACGGCGTTGTGCCAACGAGTGCGATGCCGGAAACGTTCAACACTGAAAATACCGCTGCTTTTCAAGCTGTGCTATCGCGGCAATTACGCAAAGACGGCTTGAAATTACGGCAGTTGGTCATGGACGGTGCTAACGAGGCAGAGCTACAATCACTCGAAAAGTCGATGTTGCAGGCTGTCTACCGGATGACGGCGTATTCTTTCGGTGAACCGCCGACCAGCTTTGACTTGGCCTATCGCGACGATGATCAGCAGTATCATCGGCTGACGGATCTGACGCCGCAACAATTCTATCAAGATTATTTTGACACTGACCTGGATGATTACGTTGTCGTGACGAACTCGCCTGATAAGCCGTTCAATCGCTTATACAGCCTGCCTGACGAAGATAACGTCATCGGTGGCAAACCAATCGAATTCTTGAACGTCGATATGGGGGTCCTGACGGATGTTGCGGTACAGCAATTGAAAGCCGGCGAGACGGTCTGGTTCGGCAACGATGTCTTGCGACAGATGGATCGCCAGACCGGGTATCTGGATGCCCACTTATTTGAGACGGGGCAGTTATTCGGAGTCAACGATCATTTGACCAAGGCCCAACGGTTACTGACTGGCGACGGTGAGGTCAGTCATGCGATGACGCTCACCGGCGTTGATTTGGTATCAGATACGCCAACCAAGTGGAAAGTCGAGAATAGTTGGGGCGAAAAGGTCGGTAAACAGGGCTACTTCGTGATGAGTCAAGATTGGTTTGACGCCTACGTCTATGAAGTGGTGGTCCACAAACAGTTCTTAGCACCAGAATTTCAAGTGTTAGTCAACGAACGCGCGCAACGGCTGCCCGCATGGGACCCGTTGCACTAGGAGGACGAAATTATGGGAATTTTTGCAGACCGATTAAAACAAGCCATGCAACAAGCGAACCTGACGTCAGCCCAGTTGTCCAAACAAACGGGAATCGGGCGCTCTTCAATTAGTCAGTGGTTGAGCAACAAATATGTCGCGAAACACGATAAGGTCGTGACGTTAGCGGGCGTTCTCAACGTGTCGCCAGACTGGCTGTTGGGGACGAGTGATGTGGCCACGCAACCGACGCCAGAAGCGGCGCCGATTCCAGTTGCGGTGACACCGACGCCCGCCGTGGACCCCGAGTTAGTCACCTTGTGGGAGCAGCTAGATCAGACGCAACGCGCCAAGTTGGTCAAAAAGGCACATAAGTTGTTAGCCAAATCTCAGGCTAAAGCGCAAGACCCAGCACCGAAGAAGACGAGTAAAAAGAAGAAAAAGAAAAAGGGTAAAAAGCGGAAGTAAGGCGGAATCGCTAGCCGAATGCGGCCAGGTGGCATGGTGATTTTAGATCACCGCGCATGGCTGGGTCGACTAGCGATTAACCGTTTGACTGATCGTTTATGACCAGAGACTAGACGCTAAAAACGACGCTTCAAGAAATCAAATTCTTGAAGCGTCGTTTTGTCATGCTTAATCGATTTAGTTGATTGCTGGTGCTGGCTGAAAAGACCAGTACAGCTCCGGATGAGTGCTGTAAACCAGGCGTGAGCCGGGCAACTAGCGCGGCTACATCCTCAAGCCGTCCGATTTTTGACGGCATTGCTGGTTCCGCTGGGCGTGCTAGTCCGCCGCGTTCAAGCTTGGTGACAGCGAACGCGAATTAGACGGCATGCCGTTTAATTATCCAGCGGCCATTTTTCCCGATCACGTGCCCAGATGAGGCCCATAACGCCTTCACCAACGTGGACACCGACGACTGGCCCGATTTCACCTTCGTCGATCGTGAGGTCTGGGAAGCTGGCTTTTAAATCAGCCGTCCATTCGGCTTGCAGCTTCGGATTATTCCCATTTTCAATCGTCACGCGCAGTGGGTAGTCGGCAGCGTCAATAGCTGCGGCTAACTTGGCCTTAATGGCGGTGTAAGCACGACGCATCGTCCGTTCTTTCTGGATGGCGACGATTTTGCCATCTTGGAACGTCAAGACGGGTTTGATGCGCAATAAATTGCCGACGAGCCCGGAAGCATTCGAGAGTCGCCCCGTGCGAACCAGATGGCTTAAGTTATCGACGACGAAGTAAACGTCCGTCGTTTCACGAATTTTCTTAAGCTGTTCGATGACTTGTTCGGGTGTGTAACCCGCAGCCACGAGTTTGGCAGCTAAGAGCACCATGTCGGCTTCACCAGCGGCAGTAATCAGGGAGTCGAAGGGATAGACTTTGATGTTCGTCACGTTCGGGAGATAACTCTCGAGATTGGTGATGAAGCTAGTTATACCAGATGATAAATGAATACTGATGACGGCGTCGTAGCCCGCTTCTGCGAGTTGGTCATACATCGTTTGCATTTGTCCCAGTGTGATCTGGGTGGTCGTTGGCAGTTCTGGTGCCGTTCGCATGCGTTCGTAAAATTCTTTGGAAGTGATTTCGACGTTTTCTAAATAAGTCTGTTGGCCAAAAATAACAGTGATTGGAACGACGTGAATATCATACTTTTCAACGTCGGCCGCTGATAGGTAACTGGCACTATCCGTAACAATTGCGGTTTTCATTTTTTCCCCGCTTTCATTTGGTGAAAGTATTGCCTAACATTATACCGCTTATTGGTGGGGGAAAGCTAGCATTGTTGGCTAAGTAAACGGTTGTAATTGCTAGCGACTACCGTCATAATGAAAATAATCAAATGGGGGAGGCACAAGATGAGGAAACGAATTGAGATCAAACCGGCGACAGATGCTGACCGGGCGGCGTTAGCTGAAATTTACTTAGTCGACCGCCAGCAAGAGTTTCCGTGGGTCACAGATCCTAAGTTACAGGATTTTGACTATGACAGTCGCGGCGAATTTGTCTTGGTGGCGTGGGTCGATGGCCAGCGCGCTGGCTTCTGCTCATTGTACCGACTGGCTAACTTCATTCATTTACTGTTCGTCGCACCGGATTTTCGCCATCTCAAAGTTGGCGAGCGTTTGTTGACCGAAATGCGCCAGTACGCCACGGAACCACTGACGTTGAAATGCGTCATGGCTAACGAGAATGCGTTGCGATTTTATGCCAAGGTCGGCTTTCAAATCGTCAAGGCAGACGCGGACGCGTTACCGCCAAATTACACGCTACGGGACACGCATACGGAGCAATATATTGCGTTGGTCGATTTGGAAAACAACTAGCTGGTGCTAGTGACACCTGTCGATTGGCGTTTGAATGTTAGTCCAATGTGAAATCTAATTTATTTTTAATTTTGGGGTTGACATTCTGATTTTACGGCGCTAAACTCTAATCATTAATTAAATTTAGATTAAAGACCGTGATAAGGAACGGTGTTAAGCCGGTTAGTTAGCGAGCTGTAGATTGGTGCAAGGCAGTCAATACCACTTAACATAGATCACCTTGGAGTCGCGCCCCGAAATTATTTGGAGAAGGCGTTGGATGGTACCCATTAATGTACCGGCGTATCGCATTTGCTGTACGTACTAAGGTGACTATTGTGAAGTAGTCGCGAATAAAGGTGGTAACCCGTTCTGGACGTCCTTTAATTAACTCGTTGGAGTTAGTTAAAGGGCGTCTTTTATTATTTAAAGGTGGTGAGGAGTATGGAATCGGACATTCTGGTGGCTAATTGCCAATCAGTGTGGGCAACGGCAATTAGTCGCACGGGAGCAGCAGCTCCTCAGATAAGACGAGAAGCTAACAGCGGCATTTAGCACCGCATTCTCGCAGGTTCTTGTAACACATAGATCAATCAATCGCAGTCATGCGACACATAATTAGCAAATGAAGTCATCACAAACGAAACGATTTAGGAACGATTTCAACACATAGTCAGTCGATTTTGCAAACGCAACACATAGTAGAGACACATAAGCATTAGTCAATGACTAAACACATAACGGAGGTTACGCCTATGACAACCACAACAACAGAAACAGAAACGCAAGTCGCACAACAATTATTTGATGCCTATCAAACCCAACACGCCTTAACGATGGCGGATTATGCAACCAGTGCCACCGATGAGGACGCTGCATACCGCGTTCAAGCTGAACTGACGGCGTTAAAACAGCAACCCGTTGGCGGCTACAAAGTCTCATTAACTAGCGCTGAAACCCAGAAGATGTTTGATGCGCATACACCACTCTATGGTGCGCAAGTCGCGGATCATTTCCTTGCCGCACCTACCACGGTTCGACGGGGCCAATTGATGGATCCACTCGTTGAAGTGGAACTTGTCTTTAAGGCCAAGGAGGATTTGAGTGCGACTGATTCATTAACTGATTTATGGCACAAAACCACGGTGGCACCCGGCCTAGAATTACCGGATTCTCGGTTTAGCGATTGGTTCCCAGACTTATCAAAGAACCTAGTGGTGGCTGATGCAGCCGTTGGTGGGTTAGTGGTCTACGGGACGGAAGAGGATACCGACAAGCGGTTTGCTTCCGTCGACGCGGTCGCAACGCCGAAATGTACCCTCGTCCATGATGGCGAGACGGTCAAGACGGGTCAAGCGAGCGAAGTGTTAGGCAATCCACTCAAGTCCTTGCAGTGGCTAGTCAGCAAGTTAGCTGAGCAGGGCAAGACACTTACTGCCGGCCAACGCGTCTCATCAGGAACGTTCGTCTTACCGCCACATTTAACTACGGGGCACTGGCAGGCCGACTTTGATTGTGGACTGGGACAAGTCGCAATAGATGTGACAGACGAAGGATAAGTGGAATTACTGGCCTAGGTCAAAAGCCGTTCAAGGGTTGTTGTGAAACAATCCTTGAACGGCTTTTTTGGGG
>NZ_JAGYGU010000021.1:0-61556 GCF_018991255.1 Lactiplantibacillus sp. 30.2.29
GGTGAAAAAAGAGTTGGTGGACGAGAATAACGACTTTTGAATATTAGAACGCATAATTAACCTGTCAATATGGGGTTTGAAGCAACTGGTCTGACCACAAGTAAACAAGGCCACATCCTGATATATAGGCGATAACCACCTAATCTTGGAAAATTGCCGCCTGCACGCTCCCGTTAAATCTGGACTTCTGCTGTCTAGCAAGACAAAAAATCACGCCCCAAGACGCGGTTTTTCGTCTTGGAAGCGCGATAATTTTAAATCACCAGTAATTACTTACCAGCTTTCATCTGAATTTCGGCCTCAGCGGGTTCTTGCATATCGTGTTGTTTGAGGAAGACCATGGAAGCCCACAGTAACCCTAACGACACGATCGTAATCCCTGCTAAGACAATGATTGATGACCAGAAGATACCACTGCCCCAACCACCTGTCAATGCTTGCCGGAACGCTTGAATCGAGTACGTTAATGGCAAGTACGGGTGAATAACGTTGAAGAACTTGTTGGTAATTTCCATTGGGAAGGTCCCACCAGAACCACCAAGTTGTAGCATCAAGATAACCATCGCAACAAACCGTCCTGGATTATCGAATAGCATCGATAAGAACATGACCAGGAACATTGACGCAAATGCAATCATGATTGCCGTCAAGTAGTATTCTGGCACACTGATTGGTTTCAAACCAGCGACAAGCAATACCGTCGCTTCGATGACCGCCATGGCAAGTGCCACGGGACCACCAACGGCGACTTTACTCCAGAACCATTGCGTTGGTGTACCATCATCATCCGCAATCCGCCGAATTGGATAAGCGAAGTTGAAGACGATTGCCCCAACGTAGAGCGCCAATGACAGAACGTATGGTGCTAACGCGTGACCATAATTTGGCACGTGCGTATAGTCTTTGTAAGACGTCTTGGTTGGCGCTGCCATCATTTTCGCATTCGCGTTCTTTAATGGCGTTGCGTTAACTTGATCCGCACCCTCTTGTAAGGAAGTGGCGAGCGTCTTGTTACCATCCTTGAGCTGCTTCGTCCCTGATAAGAGTTTGGCAGAGTTGTTATCAAGCTGGGTGGCACCGTCATTTAGTTGACTAACGCCACTCGTCAATTGCCCAGTGCTACCTTGCAGGGTTTGCAAGCCGCTGTTTAACTGACCGGCACCGGTATCAAGTTGTTGCACACCACTTACTAGAACGGGTACTTGACCATTTAATGTGACTAAGCCATTTGTAACTTGACTTGAACCAGCAAAGAGTTGTTGCACTGCACTCGTAAGAACTGGCACTTGGCCATTTAGCACAATCAGACCATTTGTAACTTGGTCTGAACCAGCTAAGAGTCGTTGTACGCCGTTTACTAAAACGGGTACTTGACCATTTAATGTGACTAGACCGTTTGTAACTTTATTTGAACCAGCAAAGAGTTGTTGCACTGCACTCGTAAGAACTGGCACTTGGCCATTTAGTACAATTAGACCATTTGTAACTTGATCTGAACCAATATAAAGCTTTTGCCCACCCTTGGCTAGAGCGACCAAACCAGTCGTCACCTTACCAGAACCATCTTTCAATTGTTGGACACCACTTACTAACTGAGGAACCTGACCATTCATCGTTACCAAGCCAGTCGTGATTTGGTTAGAACCGACTTGTAGTTTACCGACTGCTTCCTGGGTTGTGCCGATACCATCAGTAACTGCTTGAGAACCAGCTTTCAATTGATTGATACCAGTGATCATCGCGGGAACGTTACCGTTGACGGTCTTCAAGCCACCTGTAACGGTTTGAGAACCACTGAATAATTGTTCAACGCCTGAAACCAGTGTTGGAATTTGACCGTTTAGCGCTGAAGCACCGGTTGCCAGTTGCGTCGTTCCTTTATTCAAATCAGTTGAGCGGCCATTCAGTTGTTCTCCACCGTTACTTAATTGGCTAATTGACCCAGTAATGGTTGGAACAGTGCCATTAAGCTTGGAAAGGCCATCAGTCAGGTTGCTTGCGCCTTGGTTCAGCTTAGCAGACTGTGTGGTCAATGCACTTGTACCGGTTGACAACGATTCAATGCCGCTCACCAATCCGGGAACTTTCTCATTCAATTGTGCCAATCCACTGCTTAACCCAGCTGTACCAGTTTGCAATGTCTTCAATCCATCGGTTAGTTGTTGAGAGCCATTAGCAAACTGACTAATTCCCGAAGTCGTGGAATTAATGTCTGAGATGATGGCATTCATCCCAGCTTCGATTTTCCCATATTCAGTTACTAAGTCTGCGTTTGAATTACTGGTTGCTGAGCTATTCTCTGCAACTAATGATTCTACCTTTGATAGACTACTCTTCACGTTCTGAACTTGTTGGGCATTATCATTAGTCGTCGTGCTCTGCCCAACATCTTTTAGACTCGTTTTAATCGCAGCAACTTGGGCATCAGTCAGGTTTTGTGATGACTTGAGACCGTCGATTTTGCTGTTTATTTGTGACGTAATATCAGTTTGCGTGGCCGAATTGGAAGTGTTTAAAGCATCCACATTCGTTGATAACGACTTCAATGCAGTATTTAATGCATCACTATTACTACTGTTTTTGTTATTAGTGGCAATTTCTTTTTGACTTGCTGCCAACGCCTGCTCAAACTGTGCCATTTCAGTCTTTAAGGTTTCAATCTTCGTTTTGGTTGCGGAATCAGTGGCCGCTTCTGACAACTGATTCAACCCATCAGAAATCTTAGCACTATTTGTTTGTAGATCACTAACGCTCGAATTTACTGTCTGAGCACCGGTTGATAACGCGTTAACCGAACTGCTTAAGTCACTGGTATTTGACTTCAACTGGCTCGCACCATTATTAGCAGCTGCGACACCTTTTGTATAATCTGCAACACCACTAGCCAATGTTGTCGAACCATCTGAAAGTTGCGAAACACTATCAGTTAATTCTCCCGTTTGACTATTCATTTTCGTCAAACCAGTCGTTAACTGATAAACACCATCAGTATATGTGGCAACACCGACTTTAACCTGTTTTGAGCCGTTTGCTAAATCATCAGTTGCTTTGCTAATTGTACCCGTTTGACCGTTTAACTTTTCTAATCCAGTGGTGACCTCGCCTGAACCATCTGTCAATAATTTAACGCCATCCGCTAACGTTCCGGCATTATTGCCTAGCTTCAACAGACCTTCAGTAATCGATTGTGACCCAATCTGCAATGTTGGCAACTTTGACCCAAGTTGTTGCAAGCCATCAGAAACTTTTGTCGAACCATTAGTCAGTTGATCGACACCACTGACCATTGGGACCACTTTTCCTTGCAATACGGTCAATCCAGTTGTAATCTTTCCAGATCCATCGATCAACATGCCTGCCGAATTGGTCAGAGTAGCTAGACCGCTTGTGACTTGCCCAGAACCATCTTTCAACTGACTGACACCACTGGCCAGCTTGCCAGTTTTACCATCCAGCGTATACAGGCCATTTGTCACCTGCCCAGAACCGTCCTTCAACTGACTAACACCACTGGCCAGCTCCCCGGTCTTGCCATTCAGCGTATACAGCCCAGCAGTAACTTGTCCAGAGCCATTTGCTAACTGACTCACGCCACTAGCCAACGCCCCAGTCTTACCATTCAGCGTTCCAAGCCCATTAGTCACTTGCCCAGAACCATCTTTCAACTGACTAACGCCACTAGCTAGTGTCCCAGTCTTACTATTCAAAGTATCCAGACCGGTCTTCAACGCACTACCGCCATCTGCTAACTTTGCGATTCCAGCGGGTAGTTGTTGGACCTTCGTATTCAGCTCAGTGGTCCCGTCCTTCAACGTATGGACCCCGGTGGTATACGTCGTCAAACCGTCTTGGAGTTCAACGCCACCATCTTTGAGCTTGGTTGCACCATCAGCTGCTTTTTGATAGCCGTCGCCAGCGGTTCGAATCTTCTTAAAAATGGCTAACGCGTAAGCCTTAGTGACTTCGGCGCGAATACTCTTGTTGACACGCGAAACGCCGGTATCGGTAATAACTTTCGCAATGTAGTTGAGTGATTCGTTAGTCTCATAATGCAAGTTCATCTTTTTCGGATGCGTATCCGTCATGGTCGTTGCATTCTTTGAGAAGTCACTTGGAATCGTGACGACCGTATAATACTTCCGATTTTTGAGCCCTTGTTGTGCCTGTTTGGCTGAAACGAAGTGCCATTCCAAATCGTCGTTTTTCTTTAAATTGGTTACCATTTGCTTACCAACTGCAAATTTTTGGCCTTGATAGTTCACTGACTTATCTTGGTTAACGACTGCAACTGGTAAGTTTTGCGTATCCCCATATGGATCCCATACTGACTTCAAGAAGAAGATGCTGTATAGGAATGGGATCAAAATCATGACTGAAACTGAAATCCATAGTATTTTGCTATGACGAATTGACCGCCATTCGTCGCGTATCATTTTCACAACCTGAAACCTTCCTTCAAATAATTAATGCATATGCTGCTCGAGCGAGAATACCGTTGCAAGCGTCTCTTGAATCATCGCTTGCGTGCTGGCCGCCTGACCATCGCGATGACCGTTATTGAGCCACTGAACAATGCTCGTTATCACACCGCTGACAAGGTACGCCGTCAGATCTGGATGTTGGGAGTCGCGAATCATGGCGAACACCCGATCATCAGCCCCGGACTGAGCGACTGTGACAAAACAGTCGTTGATCACCTGCTGTGAACGCGTATTGTCGCCTTCGTTGTTCGTCACCAATAAGTGGCGGAGCACCTGCGTGTGGGTGCCGATAAACGCGGACATAATGGCGGAACCCATCGTATCTGTCCGTTCAACTGCCAGTAACTCGTCTAACGTGTGCATGACCATCTGCCGAAGTAAATCAAATTTATCGGTATAGTATCGATAAAAACTACTGCGATGTATAAATGCCTGCTTACATATTTGCTCAACCGTTATTTGTGAGATTGAACGTTGCTCCAACAATTGGTACATCGCTCGCTGTAAATCCAGCTCCGTACGAATTGAAATACCCATCACCCCGTTTTTTTAAATTCTTATATTCGAATAGAAGAATATAGTTGCCATAAAAACACCGCTGCATCCCCGTGCAACGATTGCTGGCGTTCATTCAGTTTAGTGCAAGTACGGTTTCAATTCTAGATCCGCTTTGAGCGTATGAATCAAATGCTCGACCTGCGTCAATGGCGCGTCAAACGTCACCCGATAATAATTACGAGTCCCCTGGTGTTCGACGGCGACAAAGTGTCGCTCTCTCAAAGTCTTCAGCTGATGTGACACTGCCGGCTGAGAAATGTGCATCCGCTCAGTCAGCTCACCAACAGTCATGCCCTTCGCGTGCTGTGACAGCTCAATCATAATCTGCTGACGACGTTCATCCGCTAAAACTTCAAAAATCGGAATCGTTTCCCGAAATTCTTGTAGTGCTTCTTCACTACTAACCATGCTAGTAGCCTCCTATATTCTTATATTCTAATGTTCGAATGTATCAATGATAAAACTATTTGAATCCGTTTGCAACACCTAAATTCCGTTTGTCGACAAACGCGACAAACTTAAAAATCTGTCGCAATTTGGGACAAATTAAATGAACACTCGTCTGCTGGCAAAGACGAATTCACCGTCATTTCACGAACAGTCAGTGCTGCTGCAATTTCATTTACTTTCGATTAAATTGCCACAAAAAAACGCCTGACCACGCAGTCAGACGTTTCCAAGGGTAATTAGTACTAGCAATCATAACGATTGATAGCAACGCCCGGTTGGGAGCCGGGGCCGTTGTATGGAAAATCACAGGTGTTTGGGAAGGCCCCATGATTTAAGACATCGCGTTACTTGTTAATAATGACAGATACATCAGCAAATTAACGGCGGTTAAGTAACTCGAATAACTACAGTATAACCGCTCACCCAAACTTTGCCAGTCCTAGTTTAATCAGATTGTCGCAAAACACAACACATCGTGAAAACTGTTGTATTGATGGGTTGTATTCAAAAAGCACAATGCCCGTCACACAGGGCTTGAAGTCCGTCTCCACGCCTAGTTCAGCGCCTTTTTGACGTATTTATAACCATACTTTACTAACTCACGCTCGACCTGCTTCGTCGTGGTCGTTGATTGCGAATAACGACTCGCGTTCGTGTTCTGGCTACTGTTGACCTTATCGGCGCCCGCAACTTGCATGCTGCTATCGGCCTTGCCCCGGCCGGTCGCGTAATCGAAGCTAACACCCGGTTCAACGTTCCAGATATAAACATTGAAGTTGACGCTACCGTCCGTTGAAATCGCCTGTGACCAATAACCACGTGGCATCAGTTCATTACCCCGAAAGACAGTCGTCACGCGGTAAATGACTTTCTTACCTTGTTCCAGTGCCGTCCGAACTTGATCCTCGTAAATCTGCATCGTTTTCTGATTGGAATAAGCCGTCTGGGTTGCCAGGTTCTTCGGATTATCCAGACTGCCATCCTCACCAGAACGATATTGACCGTCAGAAGTCAAATTGAAGGATAACGTGTACGCGATCAAATGGCCACGATTTTGTGGATAAACCCGCTTGCCGTTCACCGTAATTGGCTGATTATGCCATCCCGTTGGACTCCAAGTCTGAGCAGTCCGGCCTTCTGAACGACCTAAATTAGCCTTACTCAAATAAGCCGTATCCGTCGTCGTTCTATTCAAAGAATCCAAATTACCATAATCAATTTTGGACTTTTTCCACTGACTTGCCGCCAAGGTACTCTTGCCACTATTGACCTTAATGGCCGCCGCCCCGCCTGATTTATACGTCATTTTGGCGAGTTGTTGATAGGTTTGTTGCGTATTGCCGTTCCCCGTCGTCTGCGAAGAAGCTGCCGTCGATTCACTCGATGACGTCGAACTCGTACCCGTCGTTAATTGACAGCCCCCGAGTAAGAGCGTCAAACTTAAGAGACCCGCTATGCCAACGCGCCGCATTAATTTAATCATGATTTCTCTTCCACCCTATCTTTTTTAAGTACATTAATATCATACCGTACTTTCGGTAGGGGAACAAATGTTTTCTTTAATTATTTAGTCTGCCAATCCGTACGTAATATCCCGTACTTAACCGAATCATAATACTGGCCTTGCCAAAAGCGCACTTGCGGGATTCGTGCCTCTTGCTTCAACCCAATCGCCTCCGCAACGTGCATCATGCGCAGATTACCGGACCAAGTCGTTAGACCAATGTGTGGGAGCGTTGTGACCTCGTCAAACAAATGTGTCAGCCATTGCGTCAACGCAATCCGACCAATATGTTCGCCCCAATGTGCTTGGTCATAAATCGTGATGCCAACTTCCAACCACCGCTGCAGCTCACCATCCACAAAGTGCCAATTGACGCTACCCACGATTTGATTATCACGCGTAATTACCCAATTATATTGCTGAATCAGCCAGTCTCGTGGCCCAATAATCGTTTCAAAATCGTGCTGGGTCGGTAACTGGTCATGAAAATAAGGGCCATTCCATTGCGTCCAGGCCGCCTCAGAGTCGCTGAATCCGAGTTGCCATAAAGTAGTCAGTTCCGTTGGTTGTACCGGTCGAATCTTAATTGTTGCCGCCATTTGCTCACGTCCTTAAGTATTTTTATCCGTTGCACGTCAATTTTAAATCTGGTGTTTTTCTAAGAATACGCTAATTAGTATGCAACGACAATCATCACTTTCTTAATGGCGCTAGTATTGCACTGAAACTTATCCGAAACACAAAAATACAGCCACCGTTGCTTCTGTCCGAAGTCACTAGTCGCTGTATTTCAATCATGATTCAATTAGTATCGCTAGGCCATCACTTAGGCGCTGAGCCGTTGCCAGGCCTGTTTGGTCAAAACATAACGCATGACGTGAATGAGTTCACCGCGGTCACTCGTGAAAGTGTGCAATTCACCGGCATCCTGCATGCCCATCTTGGCCATCACCCGACCAGAATTAGGGTTAACACTCGCATAATGAGCCTCGATAGTCTGATAATTCAGCGTTTCAAAGCCGTATCCCATCAAGCGATTGCCGGCTTCGGCGACGTAGCCTTGACCCCACGCATCTGGTCGCAACGCATAGGTCAATTCGCCGCCAGCCTCGGCATCATGAAATTCATAAAAGCCAATCAATTGATGATCACGACGCCGCTCGATACCGAAGACTCGAGTCCTGTCCGCCAAAAAGTGCTCCGTGAATACTTGCTCGAACGCGTCCGCGCTCTGAACCCGTCGATAACGTAGATAGGCAACGACCTGTGGATCAAAAATCATGTCCGCCAACGCATCATGATCCGCAGTTGTCATTGGTCGTAATATCAACCGTTCCGTTTCAAACTGTGCCAAAATTTCATCCCCAAATTATTATTGATGGGTTAATTATAATAATTTACTTGCTAATGTAAACTAATTCGTTCCAGCCTTAGTGATTTGGTAAGGTAACCTGTGCCAGCATCTCAACTCCGACAGCTTCAAAACTGGGGTCGGCAATCTGGTTGAGGTACGTGAATATTCCAGTACTACACTGTAACAGTAACCACTGCTTCACTAATGGCGGCATTTGCAAATCTGCGCCATAACCTGCCCAAAACGCTTGGATCAGAACAGAACGTTGCTGAAGATCCTCAAAAAAGAATTTTAAACAATCTTCGAGCGCGTATCCGCGCCGAGCACGTTCAAAATCAATCAGGACTAGTTGACCGTGATGGTAGCGAAAGTTACGAGTACCCATATCCCCATGTAAGGTCACGACTGGTTGCTGTGCTAGTGCCGTTCTAAGCATCGTCTGGTGGTCAAGGAAGTACTGTAATAGAGTCACTAGTTCACTGTAATGAGGACTAGTCTCTAACCGATCGACTCGAGCCACCATCCCATCGAAATCCAGAACTGGCATCAGATTTTGGATTGTCGGAAGCTGGACTGCACGATGAAACTGAGAGACTAGCCGGCCCATTTGGTAAACGAGCGCCGGAGTCAACGTTTTCGGTACAGGCGTTAGTTGCCAATCACGTAACACCAATACCCACTCGTGACTTGCTAATTGAAAACCAGCTAAGACTCGGTTTGTGAGCTGTGCGGTCACTTGCTGCTCAGTTCTAAATTTACGTTCACGGTCTGGGACAAAAACTTTAACAAAAATCACAGTACCGTAGCGACGACTATAACCGGTATACATCTGATTGAATGAGACGTGCGCAATTGGAACCAAGTCTGCCTGTAACAGCCGTACCAGCGTTTCATGTTGTGATTCCATCTTGTCCTCCTAAATCCGTCCTCAAAATTTCGTCGTACAAAAAAAGGGCCGGTAACCAACCGTCCCTTACTATGATCGACCTGCAAACTCATGCTTGCCATTGTGTATGTGCCTCGTCATGGACCCAGCCCATCCCGAGAGGTATTAATGCTTGTCACACGTTGTGATTCAACTAACTGAGCTACTTATCATTATCAATAATTGCTTATTCATAATGTCCTGACAAAGTAAATCGATCCGGCTCCCAACCTGAACCCGCTGACAAAGCGTATGTATGTTTCCCATAACTCTGTCCTCAGTATAGCGAGCTTGCATTGCGTTTGGATAACACGAAGATTACAAAAATGTTACAACTGGTCTAAACCAGCCAAAATTAGGTCTAACAAGTCTTTCCACATTTGGTCAAGAAGTACTTGCCCCGTTTTCACGAACAAACCGCAACTGCCGAATTCCGAATGACCAGCTTAACCGGCACTCACATCAACCGTTGATTAACGCGCTCCTGCATGACCTGCCGGCGGGACCCGGTCAAGAAATAGATGGTCAGGCCAACAAAGATAATGACGGTGAACCCAATCGTCTGCCATTCAAACGCGTCCGGTTTCACCATCGTTTGGCTGCCAGAGGCCATCATACTTAGGACATCAATCGCAGCATGAATCGCCATTGGGAACAAAATGCTACCGGAATACAAATAAGCGATGGCTAAGAACCACCCCAGCGTAGCCGCAAAAATCATCTGCTCGATGGTCGCTGAAAGTGGTTGGCCGGCAAAGACATTGGTGATATGCCACAGCCCAAATAAGCCACCACTCAGCCAGACTGCCCAGTCCAGTTGATGTTTACGGTGACGGAAGGCCTGCAACAATAGGGTCAAGACGGCAAACCGATACAGCCATTCTTCCGCAATACCGGGCTCTAAACCACTCAGAAACATCTGCCAAGTTGCTGAGCGCAGCCGAAAGTCCCAATGAATGAACGTCGTTGCCCACGACCCACCAGCACTAAACGCATTCCAGAGACTAAAAGCGGCCCCGACTATCACGATCAAGCCAATCAGGCCGGCCTGAGCATACCGATTAAATCGCGCCGTTGGTCTTTTGAGGCCCCAAGCGCGCATCAACACCCAAATCGTGATGACAAATCCAAAGGCCCCTAAAATACCCGTATCACTGACCATCTCAAAGACTGCCGGTGCTTTTAGAATCGGTAACAGTAAAAACGTTGAATGTGCACTAACGACGCCGCTAAAGATTGCGGTGATCAGCACCGCAATTCGTCCAATCACGGATTCAATTGGACGTGTGACCACAAATGCGACCGGAACAAACATCACCAGCAAATAGGCCAAGCCCACGGCAATCAGGCCCTGTTCGTCTAACCAGGAGACCTGACTCAGTAGAGCCAGCAGATTTGCCAGCAACACTGGAAATAATGTAAATTGCAAAACCGTTTGGACGTAATAGTTCACGTGGCGCAATCGCCACCACTGTTCTTGGTCGTCCTCAGCCACCGGCCACCAGGCAAACAGCCCCCAGACCAGCAGGACCATCCCACCAGCGGGAAAGAAAAAGCCGTTGTTGGTGACAAATAATTGCACCAAGCCCGCCACAAACAAGATGAGCAACTGGCCGACGTACCAGCGGCGTAATAATTGTTCAATTTCTGGCGCCATTAAAAAATCCCCCAATCTGATATGCATTAATCATAACAGATTGCGGGATTGTCTCATGTCATTTTGTTTAATAAAATTGTGCGCATCGATCGATCAATTTAATGATAGACCGCTTGCCGCCGTCTTAAATTGGTGCGCGACTGTGACTCAGCTCAGCTTTCAGACTTTAATCTTTAGTCCGCGCCACATCAACGCTACCGTTTGGCCCCTAGTTTAGTACAGGTCTTGGACCCGACCCTGAGTCGTCTCATGGGCCAAGTATTCATCGTAAGTCGTGTCGCCGCGGTCAACGACACCCTTCGCGCTGACTTCAACAATGTGGTCGGCAATCGTTTGGATGAATTCGTGATCATGGGACGTGAAGATAATGGCGCCCTTAAAGTCGATCAAGCTGTCGTTCAGTGCGGTGATTGATTCCAAGTCCAAGTGGTTAGTGGGATCGTCGAGTAACAAGACGTTGGCCCGACCTAACATCATCTTAGACAACATGCCCCGAACCTTTTCACCACCGGAGAGCACGCTGACGTTGCGTTCCACATCGGTCCCTGAGAATAACATCTTCCCTAAGAAGCCGCGTAAGAACGTATTGTCACTCTCTTCTTTGGAAGCGAACTGCCGCAGCCAGTCGATAATCGGCATATCGTTACCGGCGTATTCTTCATTGATATCCTTTGGCAAGTAAGTCCGGGACGTCGTTTGGCCCCAAGTGACGGTCCCGCTATCTGGTTCCATGGCGCCCGCAATAATTTGCATCAGCGTGGTCGTCGCCAAGTCGTTGCGGCTGATTAAGGCCGTCTTTTCATTTGGTCGTAAGGTAAAACTAATATTGTCAAGAATCTTAACGCCTTCGATTGATTTTGAAACGTTCTCGACCCGGACCAAGTCATTACCAATCTCACGTTCTGGCGTGAATTTAATGAATGGGTATTTCCGTGACGATGGTTTGATATCATCCAGCGTGATCTTCTCCAACTGCTTCTTACGGGAAGTTGCTTGTTTGGATTTTGAGGCATTCGCACTAAACCGCGCCACGAATTCTTGCAACTCCTTGATCTGGTCAGCCTTCTTCGCGTTGGCGTTCGCCTGCAGCTTAGCGGCCAACTGACTGGATTCCATCCAAAAATCATAGTTCCCGACAAACAACGTGATTTTACCAAAATCAACGTCACACATGTGGGTACAAACTTGGTTCAAGAAGTGACGGTCATGGGAAACCACGATAACGGTGTTCTGATAGCCGGCTAAGAAGTCTTCCAGCCAACTGATCGACTGCACGTCTAACCCATTGGTCGGTTCGTCTAATAGGAGCACATCCGGGTTGCCGAACAAGGCTTGTCCCAACAACACCTTCACTTTTTGAGGTTCCGTTAACTCGCTCATCTTCAAATGTTGCATCGATTCATCGATACCGAGGTTCTGCAAGAGTTGGTCGGCTTCAGATTCCGCGTTCCAACCGTCCATTTCGGCAAATTCGCCTTCTAATTCAGCCGCCCGAATCCCATCTTCATCGCTAAAATCCGGCTTGGCATATAGGGCATCCTTTTCAGTCATGATCTCATACAACTTTTCATGACCACGGATCACCGTTGATAAGACTTCTTCATCTTCAAAGGCAAAGTGGTTTTGGTTCAAGCTAGACATCCGTTCGTTGGGGCCCATTGAGACAGTCCCGGTCGTCGGCTGAAGTTTACCTTCCAAAATTTTCAAAAATGTGGACTTACCCGCGCCATTTGCGCCAATAACGCCGTAGCAGTTTCCCGGCGTGAATTTTAAATTGACAGCTTCATAAAGCTTACGTGTTGAAAACTGCATACTAACATTACTTACGGTGAGCATTGCATTACCTCTTCTTTTTATGATTGAAATTGTCCGATAGAAAAGAGGTCGGAATTAAGTGAACCTTCCAGACCTCTGCGTCGTTAATTATATGAATACAATTCTAGCATGCTTACAACTGCTTTGGCAATTAAAACCACGGCTAGTTTTCTGAAAATCAGCATGAATTTACATCGTTGACCTTACTAAGTCCGACATTGCACGAAAACCCAGTGGTCCTCGTCGACGCGACTGGCGCGCCCACTCAGCCACCAACAAGCGGCCCCGTTTACAGCTTCCGAATACCACTTCGATGAGCACGCCAACCGTTTTAAATAAGGGTGCCATCATCAGGATAACAAATGTTTCTCAATGTAATCCAGCACCCCATTATCAATGTTGGTGCCAGTGACCGCTGTCGCATTAGCACGCACGTTGGCTGGCGCGTTGTGCATCGCCACCGCGTGCCCCGCGTAATGGAACATCTCTAAGTCATTCGTCCCATCACCGAAGACCAACATTTCATCCGCCGTGATCCCCAGTTGGGCACCCAATTGTTTGAGCGCTCGGCCTTTATGCATACCAGGTTGAATCAAGTCTAAGCTCCCCTGGCCGCCCGATGCTGGCACCGCAATTCCGGCCAGTTTGGGCGTCAACTCATAGACGAGCTGATCCGTCAGCGCCGGTGGACAGATAATATCGAACTTCACCACGGGATCCGTCACTGCCATCAGGTCATCGCAAGTCGCGACCCGATAGTAGTATTGCTGCATATTGGCAACGAACTGGGGGTCCGCATACTTGAGCACGTGGACCGTCTCAGTGCCACAGAGCGCGATCTGTAAGTCGTCATACGCCGATAGCGCCGTCAAAATTTGCTGCGTCGCGGTTGGACTAAACGTCGTCGCTGTTAGCCCAGCTGCCCGTTGCCATAATTCTGCACCGTTACCACCAATCATCCACATATCCGGATAGTCGCTAAAAGTCGTCGCGAGTTCAGCCGCCTGATGTCCGCTGGCAATCACAAACTGGATCCCACGTTGCCGTAAAGCCGCGTAATCCTTTGCAAACCGCTTCTGGTCATACTCCCCGCGGTCGTTCAAAAATGTCCCATCCATATCCGTTGCTACCAATTTTATCGTCATCACTAATCATCCATTTCGTGTAAGCCTTTTCTAACCCTTAGATTACCGGTATTAGCCGCAAAGTACAAGGCTTTTTTCATTAAAACGCGCCACCGCCAGAACCGCCACCAAAGCCACCGGAACTCCCGCCAGAGAAGCCCCCAGAACCACCGGATGGCGAACTCGCACTACCGGAAGCATCCAAGGCGCCACTAAAGCTGTCGTTGATGGCACCAGACAGGTCAAAGTCCACCCCGCCGTAACCGTAAAACAGTGGGTAGTAAATCAGCATCCCAGTCGCCAGCGCTTCCGTGCCAAAATCAATGGCTAACTGCTTGGTGACTTGGTTGGCCAGTCCAAAGGCAGCCGCATAGGGTAACAATTGCTCCCATAAAATCAAGTCACCAACTTCGGCTGTATTGAAATGACCGATGTCTTTGAGCATCCGCCGCAAGCCGTTAATCTGGTTGCGCAATGCCAACCCTTCATCAGTATTGATGGCAATGCGTTTGCGCTGAACAAGCCAGCTGACCCAGAAAATAATGGCCGCTAGCACCGCAAGCCCGGCCATGATCATCGCGACAGTGGCACTGACAAATCCGCCGGCCACTGTCGCCAGCCCACCCAAAATTGTGACCACGACTGCCGCTGTCAACCAGCGATTCCGAATCTGATAGTTATTTTCGTCTTGATAGTTAGCAACCGCCTGATTGATTTCACGTTGCCACTTGCTGAACCACTTGCCGAGCCGTCCAGCTTTGTCTCGTTTGCCATACTTTTTAAGGTCGGTCAGTTTGAAGTGACCGTCGACTGCGACTTTGTCAAAACAATGCGCTAGAAATGAGTTCGTAACTGGTTTTAACTGGGTCAACTGCACATCTGGGCGCCGCTTCCCTTCAAGCGTCTCAATCGTAAGTTCCCGCTCAGCCGCTGCACGTAAAATTTCAGCCGTCAAGGCATCCGTATTCGGTGATTTTTGTGCCCATAGTGATTCCGCAACAGCCGGCGTCACCGGTGGCACCTCAAACGAGTGATTGATTGGAATCGGCTGCTGATGACGCTTGGCCGGGTGGCGCACAAACCACCAACTATAACCGCCGATCGCTACTAGCCACGCAACGACCGCGACACCAAAAGCCACCTGTCTAATCAGCCGATTACGCCGCCGTTTAGCATTAGCTTCCTGCGCCAACTTGGCTTCTTGCTGCTGCACGGCCGCCTTGCGCTTGGTCGTTTCCGTCCGCGCATTGGCGCTGGTGACCGTCGTTGGAAATAGAAGATGACTTTCAACAAACTGGTTGGCCGGATTGTGTTTCAACGTCATCGTGACCCGCCCAGCCTGGCGATTGACCGTCGTCTGTCCGCTCAACGGACCATGTGTCCATGCTTGCAAGGCCTGCACGTTTTTAGCCGGCAACTGAATCACGATTTTGACATTTTCTAATGGCACGTCCCAGCCGCTACCAATGACTTTCCAGTTCAATTCCGCCGTATCGGCATAGTTTGTGACGACGCCTTGCAGTTGGTAGCGATAAACCACCCGCAAGCGGTCCCCATCTTGTACCGACCGATAGAGTTTGACCCGCATCTGCTTGGTGTTTTGCGTTAGTTCATAAGTATTATTATTCTCAAGATTACCAGCACTGGCCGGAATCACCATGCCACCGTTTAGTTGCGTGGTGACCTTTTGCAGCTTGGCGCCCTGAATGCCCCGTAAATCCTGAACATTGAAGACCCCGTGATAGTCATCATCAAATTGATAATTGACCGTCTGTGTCACGTTCGCACTGCCATCACGTTGAATCGCCACGTTAACTTGATACTGATTGATATCGTAATCCGCCGACGCCGGCAAGGCTAAGCTCGCCCACCAGCAGAGTCCCACCAGAAATCCCAGCAGGGCCAACCAGTTGACTCGTCCCTTTTTCCACATACACTTCACCCCATATCCCCATTTAATGATTAGCCTAAGTGTATCATACTCGCCGCCAGTCCGGGTAGCTGACAATTGCGGCGCTTTTTTAGGCAAAACGAGACTTTTGTTGTAGCATGGAAAGTGACATGAAGGGAGACGTGCACGATGCCACAAACAACGTTACCGACCCACATTCAAGTGTGGGGCGCACACGTCAATAATTTAAAAAATCTCGATATTGATATTCCACTGAACGAATTCGTTGCGATCACCGGCCGGAGTGGCTCCGGTAAGTCATCACTCGCAATGGGCGTGCTCTATGCAGAGGGGGCCCGCCGTTACTTAAATGCGCTTTCAACCTTTACGCGCCGGCGAATCAATCAAGTCGGCAAAGCCAGTGTCGATTCCGTACAATACCTGCCATCCGCACTAGCGTTACGCCAACGGCCTCAGGTGCCAGGCGTCCGTTCAACGGTCGGCACGATGTCAGAAAGCCTGAACATTCTCCGTTTGGCCTTCTCACGACTTAGTTCAACCGTTTGTCCCAATGGGCACCGGATGCCGCCAACGCTGGATGTCGCCGAAAATGACGGCTATGTCACCTGTCCGACCTGTGGCGTTGAATTTCGGGCACCTGGCGCTGAAGACTTTGCCTTTAATTCAGCGGGGGCCTGCCCAACGTGCGGTGGCTTAGGCCAAGTGCGTCAAATCGATCCATCGCTGATTATCGCTGATGAGAACCAGACGATTGAGGAAGGCGCTGTTGCTTCTTGGCACCTCCCCGGCCGTAATTTTATGCCGATCGTTGCCCGCGAGATTGGGATTCCCATCGATATCCCCTACAAGGACCTCAGTGCCAGCGATAAGGAACGCGTCTTACACGGCCCGAAGCAAACGGTCGCCATTAATATTCCGAGTTCTAAGGGTAAGATTTTCCATATGGACAACGCGGTGTATGAGAACGCCTTTGCCGCCGTCGAAGACAGTATGGCAACGACCAAAAACGAACGCGCCATCACCCGGCTGAATCGCTTCTACAAGTTCGATACTTGTCCGGATTGCCACGGGTCCCGGTTCAATCCCCAACTCCTGAAGCAAGAATTGAATGGTGAAAATATCGCAACAGTCAGCGACATGACCGTTGCTGACCTGCACCAGTTCGCAGGCACGATCGTCCCCTGGCTACCCGCTAAAATGCACCATCTGGGACAATCACTGGTTGACGAATTGTTACTAAGCCTGCAGCCGATGGAAGAACTGGGCCTGGATTACCTAACACTCAGTCGGCCCGGCGCGACCCTCTCAACTGGTGAATTGCAACGGATTCAGCTTGGGCGGACCTTGCGAAGTGCGACGACCGGCGTCTTGTACGTCCTCGATGAGCCTTCCGTCGGGCTGCATCCCGCCAACGTCGACGGCTTGATCAAAGCATTCCGCGGCTTAGTCGCCCAAGGTAACTCAGTCGTTGTCGTGGACCATGACACCAGTATTATTAGTGCGGCCGACGATGTCATCGAAATCGGTCCAGGCGCCGGCAAACACGGTGGTACGGTTGTTGGTCAGGGTACCGTGGCCGCTATCAAACAGGATTCGAATTCCTTGATCGCACCGTTTCTCAATGGTAGCGTGCAACTGCGCGAGCGGCCGGTGCTCACGGACAAGGCCCTCTGGCAAAAAGGCGCGCTTTCAATTGAGGTCGCCCATCACTTTAACATCCAGGACATCACGGCGCGGATTCCTAAGAACCGTTTCACGACTGTCACGGGGATGAGTGGTGCCGGCAAAACCACGCTGGTCTTGGATAGTTTGATTCCTGCATTGACTGCCAGCGCGCAGAAACACCCACTGCCAGCGCACGTCAAGACGTTTGATGCCAATCATATTCGCCACGTTGTCACGGTCGACTCGGTCCCGGTTGGGAAAAACGTCCGCTCAACCGTTGCGACGTATACCAATATTTTGGACCAGTTACGCAAGCTATTTGCGGCCACCCCGGCAGCGCAAGACCACGGCTGGACGGCCAGTCAATTCTCCTACAACGTGGCTGCCGGCGCTTGCCCAACCTGTGGCGGAACCGGCCAGATTTCACTCGACGTCCAGTATTTACCAGACATCACTGAAGTTTGTCCACAATGTCACGGCAAACGCTACAATAAGCAAACGTTGACGGTAAAATGGCATGACTATTCGATTGCCGACATCCTCGATATGTCCGTGGACGAAGCGCTCCCCGTCTTTGAAAACCAGACCGCCATCGAAAACACGCTCCAGATTCTGCATGACATGGGACTCGGCTACCTGTTGTTAGGTGAAAGTACGCCAGCACTCTCTGGTGGTGAAGCTCAGCGACTTAAGCTGACCTCCCGGATTGGCAAACGTCAGGCCGGAACCCTGTTTGTCTTCGACGAACCTTCCGTGGGCCTGCACCCCTTGGATATTCAACAACTGGTCAAAGTCTTCAACCAACTGATTCAACAGGGCGCCACGGTCATTGCCATCGAGCATGACCTGGACGTCATCGCCAACGCCGATTACGTGATCGACATGGGCCCCGCTGGTGGTATCAATGGCGGAAACATTGTCGCCACTGGGACACCGGTTGCGGTTAGTGAAAATTCCGATAGTGTGACTGGAAAATACTTGAAGGCCCATCTGGCGTTATTTCGGAAATAACTTAACGGCGTGGATGTAGCGGGCATTGAAGTGATGACCCTGCCTGGCAGCTCAACTGGTTTCACGATTGTTGTCGCGGTTAGGCTATTCCGGCAATTAACGACAATTTAATATTGAAAAAGCAGTTCAATAATAATAAGCGTGCCATCTCGAAACTTGTCATAAGTTCGAGATGGCACGCTTATTGACTTTACCGGTCGATTATTCAGTTGACCTGAATAAACTTAAATTGACGCGAATCGATGTGCATAAATCGCCCAAACGAATGCCACCAAGCACAGACCAATCGCCAGCAGACAGGAGGCGTTGGTCCCAACCAAGTTGTATAACAAGACGATTCCGACACTGCCGACCGGTGCCGCCAACGTAACGATCGAACTAATTGTGCCGAAAAATGATCCGGTCAATTCCGGTTCAACCTCCCGCATCATAATCGCAAACATCTTCGGGTCTAGTTTGCCACTAATAAAGCCCACCGCAAACATTCCGACTAAAATCAAAGTGAGTCGCGGCCACCACAACAAAATGGTATAAGTCAGCGCTGGCGCCAGGATTGCGACCAACAACAATTGATATAATGAGCAACGGTCAAACCAGGTCGTTTTGGTCACACCGCCCAACACGTTGCCGGCAATCAACACGATGTTGACTAACAAAATCGCCACCGAATAGCTGACGTGCAGTTGGGGTGCTAGACTGATGAATTTCAAATTCAAAATGGCGTCGAGACTCATCGTGGCCACGTTTAAAATCATTAAATTAGCGAGATAACTCACCGCGTCCATCCCAGTCACGTTGCGCATGACACGCTGGATTACCGGCCAGACGGGCAACTGCTGCGGTGACGTGACCATCGTTTCGGTCGTTTTGATCGTCGTGCGACCAATCAATAAACAGCCTGCTGCCAGAATGAAAGTCAGCGCGTTGATTATCCCAGCAAGTGCATAGTTGTGGCTTTGGGCAATAATCAGGACCCCCAGCGTCTGCCCCAAGGGTTCAATTAGCGTCCCCACACTGGAATTAACGCCTATCACTTGTTGCCGGCTGGCAGGTGCAATGCGCGCTTGAATCACAATTGTCAGTAGATTACCACCATAGCGACCGAGCACGTCGGAAACAAAATTAATCACAACTACGACGTAAAATACCCAAGCCGTCTCCTGATTGATAATACGTGCCAAAATCAAGTACAGCCCCGCTTGAACCAGTTTGGTGCTGATCAGCCAATTCGTTTTCTTTTGCGTCTGGTCAGCAAACCGCCCCGTCAGTCCACCGAAGACATATGGCACCACCGTTGCGACCGAGACGACGGAGACGAACCAGTGAGGATTTGAGAATCCTTTCGCATAGGTCAGCAGGATAATATTGAACAGGCTCACGCCCAGCGTCGTGAAAAAATTGGCGCTCAGAATTGTTTGCAACGTCCGATTTCGTAATAATAATTGAATCATGTTGATCACCGCCATTAAATTAATAGCCTTAGCTTACCCTGCTGCAGCGTGGTACAATCAACAAGTAGGTTGCATATATGCCACATAAAGGAGATTGCGATGGCGACAATTGGCGAAACGATTCATCAGATTCGGTTAACAAAGGGTCTTACACAGCAGGAAGTCTATAGCGGCATCATCTCACGTTCGTTTGCCTCCCGGTTTGAATCCGGTGCAAATGACATCGGCGCTAGCAAGTTATTTGCGATTTTAGATAACCTGGCCATCTCAGCTGACGAGTTACGGTTTATTCACCAGAATTATCAGCTGTCGCCTTATGAACAGGCTTTGGCGACGATTCAGCAGGCCTATCGCGCCCAAAACTTTCCTGCGATGGCCGACTGGATACGTGACCATCAACATAGCGACCGCGCTTACGAACAGCTAGTCGCGAGTTACGCCAGCATTCTATTACAGACCTATGATCATCGCTCAATTCCCCTCACTTCGGCCACTCGCCCAGCGTTTGACCATTTGCGGCAAGCTAAGACTTGGACCCGTCAGGAATTGAAATTAATCCAGTTACTGGTACCAATCGTCGCCACTGTCGAAGGGCTGCCGGCATTAACACCGCTCACCACTAAAATGGTGACTAATTGCACTCGCTATCAAACGACTTGGGGTGACCCTTTCCACGTTCTAAATGATTTAATTGCCTATTATGGCGCCTGCTTTCAAGTCCAACTGAACTTTCATGATTTTGACGCAGCCCGTGAACTACGAGCCAAGCTCACGGCCATTTCCAGTCAGCAACTCAATTGGGATGGCCGTCTCGACCAGCAATTTTGGCTCGGAATTTGGGCGTTATACTTTGGCGACTGGCAGGCCGGTAATACGCTACTAGATGAAATCTTTGCCCTCGAAGCGCGTCACCAGCCGCGAATCGACAACACTATATTCGCAATTCGGCGTGTCCGAACACAACAGGCACGGGCCTATCGCGAGGAACACACTTAAAATAGAGATGAATAATCAAAACGACGTCTCACTAACACTGCTGTTCGTAGTGTTGGCGGGACGTCGTTATTTAGATTGTAAGACTTTAGATTTTTATAGCGGTGTTATTTCTAGCATTATTAATGGTTTTTGAATTCTCCACACATTAAACGCCAAATACTTACCATCACACCGACTTATTCTGATTCAAATGCGGCAACGCCAAGAAAATCGCCAAACCAATGACGAATAAAATGCTCAACGAGGCTGCACCAATCGTCGATTTACCAGTCATTTGGGTCACGATACCGACCAAGACTGGTCCCATGACGGCTGAAAACTTACCTAAAATATTGTAGAAACCAAAGAATTCGCTACCGCTAGTCTTTGGAATCAACCGGCCAAAGTAGGAACGGCTGAGGGCTTGAATCCCACCCTGACTCGTTCCAACCAATACGGCCAAAATCCAAAAATCAGTGGCAGTCGTTAAGCGCAAGGCGTATAAGCAAATTCCCAAGTAAATGAGAATGCCTAACAAAATCCCGGCTCGAGTCGACGTTTTGTTGGCCAACCAGCCGTACAGTAGCGAGAATGGGAAAGCGACCAACTGAACGACCAACAATACTAGCATCAGCGTAGTCGTCGTGATTCCCATGTCCATCCCAATTGAGGTCGCCATGGTGAAAATCGTATCGACGCCATCAATATAGAAGAAGTACGCCACCAAGAACCAGGCGGCGGCCCGATAATTGCGGATATGCTTCAAAGTCGACCATACTCGCTGAAAACTAGACCGTACTGGATGGGCACTCGGCGCTAAGGCGTATTTTTGATGGACAGTTCTAAGCAATGGCACGTAGAAGATAATCCACCAGACCGCGGCGAGCACGAAACTACTGCGGGCCACGCCGTAACTGGAAAGTAGGCCAAAGCCACTCGTGAGTTGGAGGACTAAGAACAAGATAAAGGCGAGCACCCCACCGAGGTAGCCGAAGCCATAGCCGTACGATGACAGGCGGTCCATCTGGTCATTCGGTGCGACATCCGTCAGAAAACTATCGTAGAACAGATTACCACCCGAATAGCCAATGATTGACAGGATATAAATGCCTAACAACCACTTCCAGGCACTGGTCGGCGCGACACTTAAACCAAGTGTCATCACCATGCCGAGCGTGGAAAAGATGTTCAACATCCGTTTCTTCGCATGCGGATAGTCTGCTAACGCCCCCAGCACCGGCGCTAAAATCGAGACCAATAACGTCCCGATACTGTTGGCATAGCCCCAATACGCCGTCGCGTTGGCGGGTGTGACCCCGTTACTCTGGGCAACCGCCTTAAAGTAAACGGGCAGGACCGCCGTTGTGACAATGATTCCGTAGCCGGAGTTGGCCCAATCATAGAAGATCCAACTCCACTGCTGCTTATTAAATTTCATCTATTTTACTCCTTGAAAATGTCGAGTTGTTGACCAGGCATTGGTCCTGCAAACTGTAAGCCGAGCAACTTGGCAAAGGTCGGTGCTTCATCAACCAAGTTAGCTGAATCAATCGTGGCGCCCGCCTTGACAGCCGGTCCGTTGAATAACAGCGTCGTTTGATAATCTGGCTTGGTTGGATCGTAGCCGTGAACCCCGTGATAGCGGTCGGGTTGGCCCAACGTATCGGGATGGACTGGTTCGACCACGAGTGGCCGGCGACTTTCATCCGTGAAGTAGTAGCCTTCCTTAGCCTCCACCATCAACGCGCACGCTGGGTCAGCCCCACGTTGCGCCGCTTCTGCACCCGTAATGATGGTTTCGACGCCTTCGACTTGACTGACTAACGAACGCAATTCATCCAATTCGTCAAAACCAGGCCGGGTATAAATGTAGGTCGAGCCATCCGCCGTCTTCGCCATGACCTGCCAATCGTTTTCAAAGGTTTGGTCCTGACGAGGCGTCAGCCAGCCGCGCTGCGCGAAGAGCGTGTTCAAATGAATCATGTGATCGACGTTGATTTGATAATGGTCGCCTAAGATGACAAAGTTGGTGTCTTCAAACGTCCCGGCACGCTTGGTGGCTTCAATCAGCATACCGACATGCCGGTCCAACCGTTGAAGGGCCGCCATTGCTTCTTTAGAACGCACCCCATAGCGATGGCGCATACTGTCCATGTCGACTAAGTGAATCATCGTGAGGTTTGGCCGTTTGTTGGTCAGCGTGTCGACCGCACAAGCCGTAATAAATTCATCCAATTGTGGCTGCTTGATACCATTCCGCAAGTGCCCGTATTTATGGTTCATTTCTAGTAAGAACAGTGGCGAACTCGCTTTGAGTGAGACGAGCACCTGGTTGGTCCAGATCCGGTTTGGGAATATTTCAGCGAGGTTGTATGTAATCTTGCTTCCCGCCGTGACTGGCCATAAAAACGCGGCCGTTGTTAGTTTTTGCTGCCGCGCTAAGTCATATAATGTCGGCACCTGCACGTCTTTTTGATACCAGTACCAATCAGGCGAGCGGCGCGTTGGTTGTAATTTCGTATTATTGACGATTCCATGCACATTGGGGTACTGACCCGTAATAATCGTGGTATGTGACGGATAAGTCAGTGTCGGATAAATCCCAGTCACTGATTTAACCCACGTACCCCCAGTCATTAGGCGATTCAAAACGGGCAGTTCTGCTTGATGCTCGCGCAAATCCCGAAAACCCAAGGCATCCAAGGAAATAATCACAAGGTGTTGATTAGTTGCCATCTACTATCGCTCCTCTTTATAAGCTTATTCGTATTATTATACCGCAGAACATTAATTCGTGTCAGGGGCGTTGACAAAAAGAGCGCCCGACCAGACAGTCTCCTGTCGCCGGGCGCTGCTACCGTCAAAATGTGCCTGCTAAAGCATTAAAATGTGCCTGCTAAAATATCGCGTTCTTGCAACCAAGCTAAGGCCAATTCTGGCCACTGAGCGGCTTGCGCATTCAAATACTTGGTCTTACCTGGTTTCTGAGTCACGTGGTTAGCTAGTGCCAACCCATGAATCCCGCTACTAAATAGATGGTACGCAGTCGGGATCTGGTGTGCGAGCAAGGCTTGCACGTACGCCAGTGAATTTTGCGGTGGCACTAGTTCATCGGTGACCGTTTGCCAGACAAACGCAGGTTTGCTAGTCGCCGTCACTAATTGCTGAGCCGCCCACAATTGCCGATCAGTCGTAATTTGTTCTCGCTCAGCCGCAGTCGTTGGAAAACCAGCTTGTAGGTCAATCACTGGATAGCCGAGAATCACGGCGGCATGGTGCCCGGCATACTGATCTAGCTGATACTGGGCGCGCAGTTCCGGTTGTGTCGCGACCCCATTAAACGTCGCCACCACGTGTCCGCCAGCCGAAAAGCCGGCGAGTACGATGCGCTGCGTGTCGATATGATGCTGGGTCGCCTGCTGGGTCACCCAATCGATAGTTGCGGCTAATTGCTGTAATGCCGCGGGATAAACAGTCTGATGCCCCGCAATCAGTTGATAGTTCAACACGATGGCGTGCATGCCGGCTGCCACCATCCGCGCCGCAATCGGTGCTTCCTCACGTCCAGAATGGTACGTAAACCCACCACCTGGACATATGATCATCAGCGGATAATCCACGGCTGTTTCAAAATCACTGATTTGGTCTAGCCAATAGGCCGTGACTTGAAACGGCTGCTGAGCCGCATTCAATGTTTGTTGTTCGATTTGCATGTTCCCCATCCCCCTCGTACTGACCACAACTTGTGTTCGCTTACATTATATGGGGCATTTGCATGACTGTCAATTTATATTCGAATAAATATCAATATTTATTCGGTTATTTACACCAAAAGGATAATTATTTGGTATAATTAAATTAATCACAAACAGAACGAAGGTGCTTGTATGGCTAACGCATCATTTAATGAAATCTATCAAGCTCTAAAGGAACGAATTCTCACGGGACGCTATAGTGTCAAAATGCGGCTACCGATTGAAGATGAATTGATTGAAGAATTCCACAGCAGTCGCTATGCCGTCCGCAAGGCGATCGCACAGTTGGCCGCTGACGGCTTAGTGTACTCCGTCAAGGGCCGCGGTGTTGTCTTACTGGAACACACGCCCCAAACGCAGCAGTTTAATCTGGCCCTAAATAATTTGAACGGGCTACAAAGTCTGAATGCCGAGCGTCATTTGGATTACCGGACGGACGTGGTCAGCTTCCAACGGCGGATCGTCGACCAAGCGCTCAGTGCCCAGACGGCGTTCGAAGTTGGTATTCCAGTCTACGCCATTCAACGGGTTCGAGTCGTTGATGGCGTCCGGGCCGTCCTCGATATCAACTACTTTAATGCCCAACGCATCCCCGAGTTGACCCAGGAAATCGCTGAACAGTCGATTTATCGTCACTTTCAAAAAAACGGACTCAAAATTGCCGTAGTTAAGCGGATGTTACGGGTCGAAACGGCAACCCCACTCGACTATCAGTTGCTCGCACTCGGTACGAATAATTGTGTCGGCAACATGATCAGCATTGCGTTCAACGACCAGGGCCGCCAGATCGAATACACCGAATCCCACTTTATTCCGAACGAATTTAACTTCAATGAATTAATTCGTAATTGAACCTTACCAACTGACAAATCCGCAGGTCAATCACTGACCTGCGGATTTTCTTTGACCCCATTGACTTTAGACCATCTCGAATTTGTCGGCAGTCAGGTTCGAAATAGATTTCAATATAATTGCGAAATATATTCGAATAAAAGTTGACTAATTCTCAAGAGTCTTTATAATAATTATCATAAATACTAATGGGGGTTAGTATTTAGACCACGTTTCACTGGTGGCGCATTTGGGGTCAAAGGATTAGGTCGGTCATGGAGTAGAGAAAATTGAGCGTCACTAGACCAATTTGGTTTAGTGACATTTTTTTGACAAAAATACGGCTGATAATGCCATTTATTTCTGCATTATCAGCCGTATCTATTCAGGTTCTCTGTCACTGGTTGTTGGTTATCAAGTCAAAACTTGATGACTGGCAGCAGCGATTCTAGTACCACGATTCACTTATTTCAATTAGTTTTGCCGTTTGCGTCGACTGGCATACGCGCCTAGCATTAACGTGCTTGCCAAGGCAATTCCAGCTAAAGAAATGGCTTGATTCGACGTTTCACTCGTTTGTGGCAGCGACTTGCCTTGTGCCACTGCTAAAGCCGCCGCAACTTTGGTCCGAAGTGCTTGCAACTCTGCAACTAACGCTGAATTGTGATGGGCTTTCGCTTGTGCAATCGCCTGATCGATCAAGTTCAGTAGGGTCTCTTCGTCATTGATTTGGTCGCCAGTGACCGCTTCTTTTTGGACTTCTTCGAATGCCGTTTCTAGTTCCTCAACGGTTTCGTCAGTGACCCAGCCAGCATCGATTTCATTTTCAACTTCATCGACGATTTGATCGACAATTTCATCAGGTTCTACGCCCGCTTCAATCTCGTCTTCGATTTCATCCTCAAATTCTTCTTCCGCTTCTTCGGCTTCAGCCTCATCGTCGATTTCATCAAAATCAGGCATTTCAACGTCAATGATTGGATGTTCTGGCTTCTGATACTCAACTTCGTCTGGCGCCTCTTCGTCCGGTTCTTCAGGCTCCTCGACTGGTTCTTCTTCATCAGGCGTCTCTTCGTCTGGAACTTCAGGTTCTTCGACTGGCGTTTCTTCGTCAGGCTCGGCTTCTTCTTCATCTTCATCAAAGTTTGGCATTTCAACATCTAACGTCGGATGAACTGGTTTTTGAAATTCTGGTTCTTCCGGCTCATTAGGTTCTGGTTCATTAGGCTCCGGCTCGTTCGTGCCAGGTTCTTCTGGCTCACTAGGTTCAGGTTCATTCGGTTCCGGCTCGTTCGTGCCTGGTTCTTCCGGATCAATAGGCGCTGGGCCGCCTGGTTCAACAGGTTCTGGGTCCTCCGGTTCAGTAGGGTCCGGTTCGTCCGTGTCAGGATCATTTTCATTATCAACATTATCCTGGAGGTCCCAACGGTGGGTTTCTGCTTTAACATTGACTTTGTTGGCAATCAGATTACCATCGATATTTTGATTGGCATCAATTTCCGCGGCGGGTGCTAAGATACTGCCTTGGAATGGCCGGTCCACACTGATAACGCCGGTAGCCAATTTGTCACTAGCCGTCGAATCATAGAAGTTCCAGAGTAAGTGATTATCCCCAAAGTCTTCCGTTTCCTGGTTATTCAGTTCCGTGCCGTCATCGTAAATAATCTTGATTTGCGAATTGACTTGATAATTGGTGCTGCCGGCCGTATCAACGTTAATAATGACTGTATTACCGTCAGGATCCGCCGATAAGCCCTTGATCGTCAGCGGTGTGCTCGTATTGAGAACATCCGCGGATAAGTTGATGACGATATGGCCGTCAGCGTCCGGTTCCATACCCGTGACGTCGATGACCCGCTGATTCATATCATCAAAACTATCGTTAGAATAAGTAGCTTCTGGAGTTTGTTCACTCAAACTGGCACTGAGTTTTTCCAGCTTGGCAAATTCCGCGTCAAAATCAATATAGACGTTGCCATCTTTATCTTGATACACTTCAGACGCCAGCAAATGGTCGATATAAACGCCGTTGACCATTGGCCGATTAGGATTGGAGACATCGATATCGATATTTTCGCCAAAGATGACCTTATTACTACGAGTTTCACCAGCCGAGACAAACGAACTACCGGCAATGTTGGTGATATTTTGAATGTAAGAAATATCCTTATCCAACAATTCTTCAATGATATTCGTCCCAAAGTTAACGTTGCCGACTAGGTTTTGAACCGCAATATTCCCATTAGTGTGCGCGTGCAGTTCCGCTTCGCGAGCAAAAATGTGAAATTGTGACGAGACCCCGAGCATGTTATGTAAATCAGGATAGTCGTCCGTGACATTGCCACCATCCGCCACCGCATCATTGGCCTGCGTCACAGCCTGGCTAAGCGTCGTCGCAACGGTTTGCGCACTAACCATTTGAGCAGTCGTCTTGGCTGAATTCGTGGTAGCGGTTGTATCATTAGTATCCGTGCTGGTCTCAGCGGCAGTGGTATCGGTGGTTGCCGTTACTGCACTGGCTGTATCAGTGTCCGTCGTTGCGGCTTTTGCATTGTTACTATCAGTGCTGGTCGTATCGTCAGAATCTGCGCTAGTCGACGATTTGGTCGCGTCAGTATCCGTGCTAGCCTTGGCAGCCGTGGTCGTGGCCGTCGCATCGGCAGCCGTTGTCTTAGTCGTCGATTTGTCCGCCGTATCAGCTTGCTTAGTAGTCCCCGCTACTGACTGGGTCGTCTGCGAGGTTGTTGACGAAGCATCAGTCGTGCCGCTGACCACTTTTTGGCTGTCAGATGACGAGCTCGCCGTCGTTTGCGTCGCATCATCGTCAGTTGTTGCGGTTTGAGACGCCGTATCGGTGCTTGTTGCTTGATCTGACTTGCTAGTATCAGTCGTCGCGTCAGACGCAACCGTCGTCTTCAACGTTTGGCTTTGATTGTTCACTGACTTATCAGTCGTCGCACTGGTTGTGGCTGCAGCGGCCGTATCAGTGTTGGCCGTGGTTGAATCCGCCCGCGCCCCAAGCGTTGTGAGTCCTAATGTTAAGACCGTCGCACAGGCAAATACCCACCGACGGCCAATCTTATACATCTTAAAATGTGTTTGTTTACGTTCCATCGTGAACCCCACCTAATTTCTTTAATTAGTTATCCTTTAATTCAAACTCTATTTTCACGCTATTGTACACAACATTCAACCATTTATATAATTTATTTTATATTGCAGTATAAATAGTCAAGGTGTTAACATAACCACTACACTTACTACCGCTGATAACACTGGCTTAACGGCGTTATTACTACTTTAATAACGGCTAACAAATATGAGATTATGACAATAAGCCGATAAGAATCACATCATTTAATGAGCAGTTCAAATGTAACCCCACTGATTCCAACGACAACCTCATGCACGTCTGTTCATCAATTAGACGCTCCCCTCAAAAAAGGCATCATAAAAGACCAGCTGCTAGGCAACTGGTCTTCGTTAATTTAATCAGCCACGTACTGGCCAACCACTGTCAAATTATTCAATACTTTACGACCGTGTGGGGATTTCGTGTCAATGACCGTTGTTAATTCTTGACCGGCAAGATTACCATGATGCTTACCACCGGCCCATGCTGCAACCCCCGTTACATCATAAACAACACCATCAACCGCCACATATGCGGGTTGACCATCTTGACCATTATATTTGGATAATTCAGTCTGGTTAAATGTCATAGCGCTCATCCGAATCACTCCTTCACAGTTTATCTTCATGATAAGCTGGACTGCCAAGTAAAAGCAAGCGATTCGCCTTTAACCAAACTTTCGTACATTCATTAGGTTTATACGCGACGTTAAACCACTGCCCAGGTCGTTATACCCCCATAACCACCTGAGTAACATTGGCCCTAACCTTTGACCGTCGTAATTCTAGAAACCGAACTGTTGCCTGAACGGGCGTCAATCACGACCGTCCCAGTTCAGTTTGTTAAATAGCAGCTGTGCAGATAAGTCTACCAAAACTTAGTCGCTGACCAATGACTGCTATTCCTACTGATTTACCTTAATACCTTAATACCATCAGCGACGCCGTGTCTGTCAACACGACGACCTTGTGAACCAATCCCGAACAACGCCGGGACTGCCCCTATCTGCGTTATACAAAACGCACACCTCAGCCACTACTGTCCATATTAGGACTGCGTCGAAGCGTGACGTCTAGACACACCCCGTATCTAGGAACGTCGATTGCTTATTGTCTGACATTAATCCCAGCTCGGTGGTCCGATCGTTGCGACCCGGTGATTACCAGCCATGCTAGTCGTAATGCCTGAAATCACAGTACCGGTTGGATCGACATGATTGCTCGCGACCAGCAGACGTTCACGTCCCTGGTCTAATGCGCGTTTGATCGTCAATTTGAGCGCAGTTTCGACTGGCTGCAAACGGCGTGCCAGTATTGAAACCAGATTCGCGATCACTTGTCCTGCAACCACGGTGTCGCCTGGTTTGACTTTAAAATCAATCATCGATGATTCCAGTTGATTTGTTAACTGTCCGATTCGTAACCAGCCGACCAGGCCATTCGTGGCACGAAAGCCGACCCGCCGTTCATCGACAGCCACAGCGGTGATGACCCCACCAAAGGGCGCAACGATTTGGTCGGTCACTGGGAATATTTGTTTTTTAAACCCAAGTAGCCCATATAGATGTACCGTGTTGGCAAGCGTCGTCACACTAATAATCTGGCGTTTGACCGGCGCAACTACGGGAATCAATGAGCTGATAACTACTGGCACACTTCTCACTTCCTTAATCATTAAATGATGTGTCGACTACTGAACCTCACGCTGATAATCTGCTGCCAAAAAACTTGCCCTCAACCGAGTGTAAATCAATTAGTTCAAGCCATTGACTGTTATCCTTTCAACATAAACTTTACCATAATAAAACCAGAATACCAGCATAATCAACAGTTTTAACGGTAGTTTGAGCCTGCAGAGGTTCATTCGTAAACTCAATTAACGAACAAGCTATGAAGCGCTTTATTCACTAACGCCGCAATACCGGAAATTATCGGCAGAAGTCAGAATGCCCGTATCAGCCATCTGTGGACAGTCAAGCGACATCCCACTATCGACTTTGAATTGAGCGTAAAAAAAAAGTAACCTTGAATGCTGAAGATTCAAAGTTACTATCATTGACTTGCTTATTAAAAAGTGTAATGACCAACTGACCATCGATTATCACTGATCAACCGTCACACGCATGCGACCATGGCGTTTTGAGAAATACAGATTCTGGTCGACCCAATTATAAAAATCGACGGGGCTGTCATCCGCTTGATGCAAGGTTGACACACCGACCGATATCGAGACGGCAATTTCTTGGTCACCGTACTTAACGACCAAATGATTAACTGCTGCAAAAATCTGCCGAACAATGGCACGCGTGCTGACTAGATCATAGCCAGGAAATAGGACGTTGAATTCCTCGCCACCCGTCCGATACAGCTTAACCTTTGGATCATTTTCGCTCAACACCGTCTGGACGGTTTCCGAGACTTCCTGTAAGACGCGGTCACCAGCCAAGTGACCATAGGTATCGTTGACGTGCTTGAAGTGGTCAATATCAAACATCATCATTGATAAGTTTAAATTATTGGCCGTACTGTCATCAAATAAATATTTGATATGCTCCGTGTAGGCCGCGAAGTTCTCCGTTTGCGTCAATGCGTCGTGGCTGGCAAACTGAGCGAGTCGCAGTTTGATCTCACTATCCTGTGTCAGCATATTGACGTAGGCGTAGAGTAAACCGGCAAAAATCAGCAGGTATCCGTACTCCTGTAACGTGTTCTCCCAGCTCAGCGAGTACTTGACTTTAATCAAGCCCCACAAGACACCGCCGAAGAAGCCAACCGTCCCGTAGTAATAGACCCAACTATGCGCATGCTTCTGCACCCACAGCCGTAAGTAATTCAGGCTCCAGAAGAAACCCACGAACACGGCCGCATAACTCCAAGATTCCCAGAAGAAAATCGATTGGTCGAAAACCATGTACACAATGACCACTGGTAACAATGTGTAATACGGCATTCGAATGTTGAGGAAGAAGGCACAGAAGATGACGGCAATCAGGTGAAAGTTCACAAACTCCCAACTATTCGCCTGGCCGATGACCGACAGTTGCATCACAAATACGAAGACCAACATGTAGATGACGCCATGCCGAGCATTGATCGTATCATCATCAATGTTAATGTGACGGGCATGGAACCAGGACGTAATCCAATTGAACAGTACCCAGTAGAGTGTCAACACCCCGAGGATAAAAAAGATACTTGTTACAAACGGCGAAATTCGCCAATAAGACCATGTCATTGTCAGGACCCTTTCCTAGCAGCTGCCATTTACGAATTGACAATCATCAGCAATCAAGCGAGGCTTGCCATAGTAATAGCCTTGATGGCGCTCGATGCCTTGTTGTTCCGCCATTTTTTGATCCTTTTGGTCTTCGACACCTTCCAGAATGAATTCTAAATGGTAGTCCTGTGCCACATCGCGCCAAAACGCCACTTCACGAGGAATACGTTCGGCTTGTCCGCTCATCCGCAGATTTTGCATGGCAAATTTGATTTGATCAACAAATGGTAATGCATGCTGAATGTTTTCAAATGTGTTAGAGCCAGTCCCAACGTCATCGATACTCAGTTTGATCCCATACTGATGAAAGAAGAGGCTGTATTTCTGAATTTCGGCTAATGACGGACTTTCTGTTAACTCAATCGTTAGCGCAGCCGGATTGAGCCGCTTTTTGAGATAAATAATCGTTCCTAACATTAAGTCATCTTCCGCCTGCTGACGGTTGAGATTCAAGGCCAACACTTGATTGGTCGCCTTAGTCTTCAACTGTCCGGCTAACTGTGCTAACAAGTCCGCTTGCTTGTCTAACGGTAGTTCAGTGAATGATTGCGGTACTGCCCAACGACCATCCATTTCTTTACGCAATAATAATTCGTACCCAAACACGGCCCGACGCCGCTGGTCAACTTGAGGTTGAACAAAGAAACGATACATTCACGAAACCTCGCTTTAATTAGATTCTTTATGTCAATATATATTGACTACTCCTGTAAAGGATAACCGCTTTTAACTAAAATATCGAGACATAGTTGCAGACATTAACCAAAAAAATAATCAATTCTAATATGTAACCGTTATATTTAGTCCACGACAAAAATGACGTCGTAACAACTAAGTTACAACGTCATTTTTAATTGCTCAATTTTATTTAACCAACTTATCCCAGATAACGACATCGCCAGTTGACAATGATTTAGGGACATCAATGATGCGCTGATTGGCACTCCCACGGAACTGCAGTGAGAGATCCATCTGGTCTTGCAGAAAACGACCATCGACCAAAATATCAATCAGCGATAGCATCTTTAATTTGTCTTCCGAATCCTGTTGAAGCTCATCCCAAGTGTACCCAGTCCATGACCAGATGTCCTTCGTATGGCCAAATTCGGCGCGGACCCGTTCACAGATGCGGATACCGACTTGCGTATTTAAAAACGGTTCGCCGCCGAGCAAGGTCAGGCCTTGCACGTACGACTGACTAAGGTCCTCGATAATCTGGTCTTCAAGCTCAGTCGTATAGGGCTGCCCATAGTGAAAATTCTGAGCGGCGACATTATAACAACCGGGACAATGAAAGGGACAGCCACTCAGATAGAGACTGCAGCGGACCCCTTCCCCATCAACAAAGTTAAATGCCTTGTAATCAGCAACATATTGTTCACTTAAGTCCTTTGCCAGCCATTCTTTGGGCATCGGATTGTTTGGTCCTTTCGTAGCGCGCGGCATTTTTAATCATCTCCGGAGACATATTTTTAGCACGGGACGCGATCTCAACGTGACGACCATGAACCATTGGCCGTTGTTGTGGGTTACCGAGGTAGCCACACGTCCGTTTGACCACATCACAATATTTCGGGTCATGGTTGCCACATTCGGGACACACGAACCCACGGGCAGTTGCCTTAAATTCACCCTTGAACCCACACTTGAAACATTGGTCGATGGAAGTGTTGGTCCCGAGGTAACCGACGTGGTCATAGGCCCAATCCCAGACTGCTTCTAGGGCCTTAGGATTCTGCGTCAGATTTGGATATTCACAATAATGAATGAAGCCACCCGAGGCGTACTTCGGGAAGCGTTCTTCTAGCGTCAGCTTATCAAACGGGGTCGGGTGTTTGCGGACGTCATAGTGGAAACTATTCGTGTAGTATTCCTTATCCGTAATATCCGCGACCCGGCCGAACTTGGCAATATCGTCGCGACAGAAGGTATCGGTCAACGATTCAGCTGGCGTAGAATACAAGCTGTAATGGTAGCCACTTTCAGCCGCCCACTTAGCACACTTGTCACGTAAGGCCTTGACGACCGTCTCGGCAAACTCGCGAGCATGCGTATCATTTTCCCAGTCAGGACCGAAGAATGTCGTGCAGACTTCATAAATCCCGATATAACCGAGAGAAATCGTCGCCCGTTGATTCTTGAAGAGTTCGTCAACGTTACCACCGGCTGGCAACCGTTTGCCAAATGCTCCGTACATGTACAGTAACGGTGCGTTTTCCGGCTTAGCCTGCTTCGTCCGTTCGATTCGGTAAGCTAGCGCTTCATGACAAGTCTGCATCCGCTCTTCAAAAATCTCCCAGAACAGCTGTTGATCTCCATGAGCAGCGAGTGCGATGCGTGGCAAGTTGACCGTTACCACGCCCAAGTTCATCCGACCAGAGTTGACTTCCACCCCGTTCTCGTCACGCCAGCCTTGCAAGAAGGAACGGCAGCCCATCGGTGTCTTGAAGCTCCCAGTCAATTCCTTGATTTTGTCATACATCAACAAATCTGGATACATCCGCTTCGTCGAACATTCGATGGCCAGTTCCTTAATATCATAATTCGGGTCGTTGGGACTGAGATTCAGGCCGCGCTTCATCGTAAAGATTAATTTGGGAAAGATTGCGGTCCGATGTTCCTTACCGAGACCCTTGATTCGAATCTGGAGAATCGCCTTTTGAATCTCGCGTTCGATCCAGCTCGTCCCTAAACCAAAGTTAACGGTCGTAAACGGCGTCTGCCCTTGTGATGAATATAATGTATTGATTTCATATTCCAAGGCCTGCATTGCATCGTAGATATCCTTTTTCGTCTTGGCCTTAGCATAGGCTTCGCGCTGGTCTTCAGCGACCCACTTTTCAGCATCCGCCAAGTGTTTTTGATAATTAATGGCCGCATAGGGGGCTAACAACTGGTCGACCCGGTTGGCAGAACAACCACCGTATTGCAGCGACGCAACGTTGGCAATAATCTGGGCCATCTGGGCTGTAGCGGTTTGAATCGACCGTGGCGAGGCAACTTCCGCATTACCAATCTTATAGCCGTGCTTGAACATGCCGTCAAAGTCAATCAGACAGCAGTTCGTTTCAGGCGTGACCGGTGAATAATCGAGGTCATGCCAGTGAATATCACCACGTAAATGGGCCTTAGCGACTAGATCTGGCAACATCTTCAGACCTAGTGCCCGACTAGCAGCGCCGGCTTCCAAATCACGTTGGGTATTAAAAATCGTACTATCTTTATTTGCATTTTCATGCACAACGCTGGCATCGCGTTCGAATAATTTTTCAATCCGTCCCTGCACATTCGTTGCCGCCGCAAAGCGTTCTTGTTCAGCATCAAAGTAGTCTTGATAAGCTTGGGCCGCTTGAGTCAAGCCCTGAGCATTCAAGATCTGCATCAGTGTCGTCCGGAGTTCCCGGGTGTCAATGCCGTCCGCATCCCGATAATAAGCGACTAGGGCTTGCTTAACGACGCGCACCTCATCCTCAGTCGTTAATAACTGGTGTAAGACAAAGTCTAATTTATAGGGGTGAAACTTGGTTTGTGCTCCGCCCCGTTTCGTGACCGGTAGTGGCCGTAATTCGTCTAAAATATCCTTAGTTGTCGTTGTCAGCATCTTACATTCCCCACTTTTCAAAGTCATCAAGTCCATACAATTGATAGTACGTTCCGTTTGAATCAATACTATATATAGTAGCTCATTTTATTAAAAATGCCTATGGCTCAAATCGCCTGATAAATACAGTTGCGTACAGCAAGACTCACTAGCCATCGAATTGGCGTAGTTTTGGAATATTTTAAAATTATTTTCTGTATCAGTTTACACTTTCATTGTGAATATTTAGTCAATATTCTTAACCTTCAATCGAACGCCCGTCTTAGTGGCTTTCACGTTTTTTCATGACCAAAAACGGTCGAGATCATTCGCCGCCAATTAAGCACAATACAATCAAATCGCTTAAAATTAATTATTTCACGATGAGTATGACAATTTAGTTTAAATAAGATGACATATTCGCTATAATGGTGAATAAGCCCTACAGGGGAAAATGGGCATTTGGAGGAGAGAATAATTATGCAAAAAATTAGAGGCATAATTGTGGGATTACTGCTTAGCGGTCTACTCGCCGGGTGCCAATCAAAGACATCACCTACCGCTAAGCCGGTTCAACCAACAACGTCAACAGTCCATGCCGTGCAATCCGTCACGTCCCGCGACTTTTTAGGACGCTGGGTGAGCAAAGATCCCGCAACGAGCCTATATCTGAATACCGAACACCAGCTTGGCTTGTTTCAAGCCGGTAAATCACCTGCGCGCAACCATACTGATTTCAAGCTGGATGAGACGCAGCTGACTGTAAAAATCAAGCAGGCGACCGCCGTGCTAACACTCAATAATGCCAACAGTATGACGCTCGATTATCAGGGAACGGCGACAACCTTGGTCAAAGACCCGAACTGGCGACCGAATCGGAGTAAGATACCAACCACGACGACTCAGGCCTTAAAGACCAGCAGTCTCACGCCGACTTTTAAAGTTAATAATTAAGGACTTAGTACACCCCACGCAGACAGATTGCGTGGGGTGTTTTGAGCTCACACCTGCGAACGGCTTGCTTCTCGGTGAACCGCTCCCTATAATTGAACTAATAAACCCACGATATGGAGGAACTGATATGATTCGACCCATTGTTCACGACCCCGCCGCATTAAGTGTCCCCGCGACGATTGCCACCCCGGCCGACGCACCGGTCGTCACCGACTTACTGGAAACACTGGCCGCGCACACGGATAACTGCGTCGGCATGGCCGCCAACATGATTGGCGTCAACAAACAGATTATCGTTGTCCAACTAGGCCCATTTGCGATTGCAATGATCAATCCTAAAATTATTGACCACCATGGTGCTTACGAGACAACTGAAGGCTGCTTATCGTTATCAGGCGAACGGTCCACGCAACGTTATCATCAGATTACCGTGAAATATAAAGATCAACATTTCAAGCCCCAACAACAACGGTTCAACGACTTCACTGCTCAAATCATTCAACACGAATTGGACCACCTAGCGGGAAAACTAATTTAGTTCAGCTTACTGAACAAGCTGGCATTTCAGAGATAGGACTGGTATTATGACCACTTTAACTTATAACGACGACCCCGCGATTCCAGCATTTGCACAACAGCGGCGCCATCAAGCGCACCACGCACTCGGAACTGATATTGACCTGACTTTGTTCGGCAGTGATAGCGACCGTTATTTGACCGCCGCCTGCCAATTGATTGACCAGTATGAGGACCGGCTCACCGTTAATCGCACCGCTTCTGAAGTCATGGCGATCAACCATGCCGCCGGTCAGCATCCGGTTCAAGTCAGCGCGGCGACTTACAGCCTCGTCCACCAAGCCGTCGAACTCAGCCGCCAACACTTCGGCTTTAACGCCTTGATTGGACCTTTAGTGAAGCTCTGGCACATTGGCTTCGATAATGCACACGTTCCTGAACAAGCAGAGATCGACGCCCGTTTGGCCTTGATCGACCCGAATCAGGTTGTCTGTAACGACGCCGATTTGAGCGTGTTTTTGAAAGCGCCCGGCATGGAATTAGACCTCGGCGCGATTGCGAAGGGCTACATTGCCGACCGCATCCAGGATTACTGGGAAGCCTTCGGACAACGCGCTGGCATGATCAACCTGGGCGGCAACTTGCTGATGGTCGGCGATTCACCGCTACATGCGGATGGCAAGTGGCGCGTGGGGATCCAGGACCCAACGACTGACCGTGGTAATGCGATTGCCAGTATTACAATTGGCGCTTGCTCCGCTGTCACAAGTGGCATCTATGAGCGTCACCTCGAATTCAACGGCCAATCGTATCACCACATCCTCGACTCCAAGACCGGTTATCCCCGTCAAAACGACCTGGAAAGTGTCACGGTCTTTACGAAAGCTTCCATTGATGGTGAGATTGAAACGACCCGCCTCTTCTTTGCCGGACAACCCCTCCCTGGCTGGGCCGCCGACCGACCAGATATTTACGGGGCCATCTTTGTGACGAAACAACGCGAGATTCAAGTCGTCGGGCTGCCTGCCAGCAGCGTGACTTTATTGGATAAGCGATTTAAGTTGATTTAGGCCTGCCCTGACCTTGCAAGTCGTTGGCCACAGAATAAGCGTCCATCAATTGTCTCTTGTCAGCCGACTAGTATCCATAGCGTAGGCTTTTCATCGTCATGAGCTTGCTTGGCTAGACCAAAAAAACGCCTCAAAGAATAACATTCTTTGAGACGTTTTTTAGTGGTGACTGTCGAAAACAGCCAACTGTTGATTTTGATGTCACACCAACGATTATTCACTAGATCTAGGCTATTCAGCCGGTAATTCAGCTTCCAAACGGTCAATAATAGCGCGAACGTCATCGGTCGTCTTCGTTTGCATTAATTCGTTGCGCAGTTCAGCTGCGTGGCGCATTCCCCGCACGTAAATCTTAAAGAAGCGCTGGAGCGGTGCGAAGTGTCCTTGTAACCCAAGGCCGATAAATTGGTCGTATAAATCCACCTGATACCGCAGTAGTTCAAGCATTTCACGCGTTGAGTGCTCCTGTGGTACTGTTTCGAATGCGTATGGATTTTGAAAAATTCCGCGGCCAATCATGATACCATCAACACCCGGATGTGCTTGGGCCAACTTCAAGCCGTCTTGATAATTGAGCACATCGCCGTTAATTTGTAAGAGCGTTTCTGGTGCCAGAGTGTCACGCATCTGAACCAGTTGGTCAATCAGCTCATAATGCGCGGGTACCTTACTCATTTCCTTCTTAGTCCGCACATGGACGGTCAGGACGGGCACTTGTTGTTTAAGTAAAAATGGAATCCAGGTCTCGTATTCACTGACATCTTCAAAGCCTAGTCGCGTCTTGACACTGACTGGTAGACCGGCCTGGCGGGCACCTTCAATGACTTCTTTGGCCCGGTCAAAGTGGCGAATCAAATCGCTACCACTATGGTTCTTAATGACCGCCATGTCTGGACAGCCCATGTTTAAATCAATTGCTTGGTACCCCTGGTTTTTAACTTCAGCCGCTGCTTTTGAGAAATCAACACCATTATTCCCCCATAGCTGGACGATTGGCCGTGGATTTTCAGATTCGTCCACGTATAAGCGTCCACGTGTCGTAAATTTGGCTTTGGGGTGAGTGATGCTCAGCGCATTCGTGAATTCGGTATAAAAAACATCTGGTGCCGCCGCACGCATCACCACTCGGCGAAAGACGGACCCCGTCACGGCCTCCATCGGTGCAAGACTGAAGAACGGCCGGTTAGCGGCGCGCGCCTTAGTGGCAATCTGTTGCCAATATGCCGATTGCGTCATAGTGACTTCATTCCCTTCTAAAAATAATCACCTCTTCATAATAGCGATGTTCGGCCCCTAAGTGCAAGTATTTTGGTGCCGCATTCGCCATTCTGACGGCAAAATAAAAGCCCGGCCGCAGCCGGACTTTTGAAAAAATAGCTAAACCTTATCTAGTGAATCAAAAATAGTGCCCACACCAGTAGTCCGATGATAAGTACCACGTTCAAGAGTTCCATCCGCAAATCAGCCAACTTCAGTGAGCTGAATGAGATACCGGCCGTTGTATTCATGTATCGGAAGAAAATCCCACTTAAAACTAAGCCAACTAACAATACAAATAGAACCATCATTCCAGTCATCATCATCACAAACTCAACTCCTCATTTGGTAAATATTTGTGGCTTTCTAAAACCATGTTCATAGTAGTCCAGTACCAGCCTTCAAGCAAGCAATTCCGGCCGAAAAACCGGCGTTCTTAGCGTTTTTTTATTAATCAAAAATAGGCATTCGAAAGCACGAAAAAGCCCTTTCGAAAGCATCAAAATTTCGAAAGAACCCTTCGCTAAATTCTAATTCTAGTGAATGATATTGGCGCTTGCTAACATCATTCTAATTGTCGCTCAGTCACACTTGACCGTGCCCACTCGTTTCATTAATCAGTCGTGTGACGTTTGTTGCTTTGCCGTTTAAAACCAAATAAACTCATCGCCGTTAACAATACAAACCCTAATACCGTTACAACTTGATTGGTACGTTCATCAGTTTGTGGCAAAGTTGCAGTCCTAGTTGTGGTCTTAGCTGTACTCGTTGGGTGTGTTGCAATCGGATGCGTTGCGACTGGCTTCGTCACAACTGGACTAGTCGTCGTTCTTAAGGCCGACTTTACATGTGGATTAGCCGTTCCTTTAACTTGTGGTTGATCCGTTGAATGCGTCACAGTTGGTTGGGGTGCGCCGCCAACTGGTCCATCTGTGTGGTTATTATGGTGACCTGTTGGGTTGGCCGGTGTTTGTCCATTCGAGTTGTTGCCATGCCCAGTTGATTGGTCGATTGGTGCTTGTCCACCCTTGTCATTACCATGGTCCGTTGTTGGCTTCGCCGGTGTTTGTCCACCTTTACCATCATCAGGGCGGGCTGTTTAGCCTCGTTCAGTAATGCCGTTAAGTCACTTTGGGCCGCCGTCCGCTCTTTTTCTGCAGCTCTCACTTCCGCTTTGGCTGAATCGACGTGGTTGCGTGCCGCTTTAACTGTCGCTTCTGCTTTTTCGACAGCGGCCCGAGGTTTAACCGTATCATGTTCCTTCTTAGCCACGCGATAATCAACCGCAGTCCCGCTGACTTCAATATCGGCGTTAGCGCGTTCTTCTTTAGCTGCCGTTAAAGCAGTTGTCGCTTTAGTTAACTTGGCTTGTGCCGCCGTCAATGCAGTCTGAGCCGTCGTTAACTTACCCTTCGCAGCGTCCAAAGCAGCTTGGTTGGCGGCACTATTATCCTTGTCAACTGCCATTTGGGCGGTTTTAACGTTCGCTGTTAATTGATCCACAGTTGCCTGGGCAGTTGTAACAGCCGTTTGAGCCGTTGCCTGGTTAGCCGTGGCAGTGTTAACGGCTTGCTTGGCCTTCGTCTGACGTGCAACTGCGGTGTCATGCAACGCGGCCATTGCATCTTGAATCTGTTGATTCTTTGCCAAAACGCCATCAGCAGCCACAAGCTCATCTTGAGCTGCTTGAGCAGCGCTCTTGGCAGCGGTCAAGGCTTGCTTAGCGTTCGTATATGTTTGATCGGCTACGTCTACCCGCGCTTGTGCAGCTTGGACCGCTGAATGGCGGTCGACTTGAGCAGCGATTGAATCCGGTGTCTGCGTGCTTTTAGCAGTATAAACAACTGGTTTGGTCGTGATGGCCGCACTGGCAGCGACTCCTTGAGCCATCAAACCTCCAGTTAACATCGTCATTCCCATTGCAACTTTTAGTGCCTTTGTCATACGAAAACCCATCCTTTAAAAAAGTATTGACCAACACCTGAATCATCTGAATCAATTTTAGGTGTCCCCTTACAGGTCTATTTTCATTGTGCCTGAAGAAAATCTAAATACAAGCAATCCCGAGAGCACGGCGTTTTATTAATCCGCAACCACTGTCAAATACCAGTCGGGCCAATTGAAAATATTTATATTTTTTCATGAAAGCGGCTTTTGATCGAGCTTGTCACACCACGGTTATGCACACTAGTCTCAATAATTCACAGCCACAAACGTCAATAGCCGCTATCATGCCATCAGAAACCCATTATCGTGAAAAAAATTAACTTATATTTCAATCACCGTAACTTGCTTGCTAAATTTATCGCAGATTATAACTGTCACATAATTAGGCCGCACTCCACATCGGTGTTAAAATAGAAGCTAACTTAAGGAAAGTGTGACTGACATGACCATTAATGACCTGCAAGCATTTGTGATGGTGTACGATTTACGCCACATTTCGAACGCCGCCGTAGAACTGCATCTCTCGCAATCAGAGCTCTCCAAACGGATGCGCGCCTTGGAAAACGAACTTAACCTCCAATTAATCGACACGCATAATAAGCGCCGCCTCCAAATTACGCCCGCTGGTGAGACCTTTTATCATCACGCCCACAAAATCATCCGCGATTACGAAAACATGATGCACGACCTCGCCCCCAATCGACCGACAATTTCTAAAAACCTGGTGATTGGATCCATTCCGGTCTCGGGCCAATATAACATTGCTAAAAAGATTGCCGCTTTTGATAATCAGCACGCCGACGTTGAAATCAAGATTATTGAAGACGAAGGCGACCAAGTCGTGAAACGGCTATCGGCCGGCGAATTACAAGCCGCCATCATTCGGGACACACAGACCCACCAGCTGCAGCCGACTGATTTTCAAAAGCAACCACTGCTGACCGACGAGTTAAAAATCATTTTATCCCGGGACCATCCCCTCGCTAATCGGTCGGTCATTCGCCTTCAAGACCTCGCCAAACAGAAAATTGCGACGCTTCCACCTGGCTCTGGCGTTTATGAGCCCATCAATGACCTGTTTGGCCGCCAAGGGTTGACGCCAAACTTCTTCTTTGAAAGTACGCATATTGAAACACTGCTAGGCATGCTGGACGATAGCAACGTGACCTTTCTCTTCAGTGCTACCATTCATGACTGAACACGTCGTCATGCGTTCACTCGCCGTCCCACTGATCAGTCAGCTGAACTTCGTCTATCCACAACGCTCAGGTAATCAACTACTGACTGATTTAATCGATTACTTGACGGTAACCGCCCATGGTATCAAGCCACAACCAACAATGAAACATTAATCAACATAAAAAACGCTTTTCAGCTGACCACAATTGGGCCAAATCTGAAAAGCGTTTTTTAATCAATTCAATTCTCAATTTTGGTGCTAAACCGTGGCTTATGCCAAACCAACTAAGTGGAACCAGAACATTTCAACGATGGCGACGACGAAGACCACAGCAGTCAACGGAATCCCCAACCGCATGACGTCTTTTTGCGTATAGCCACCACCGGTATCGGGGTCGCTACCAACTAAGACGGCTAAGTTGTGGAACGGTAAGATGTAATGCAAGTTGGTAACTGAGAAGACCAACAGTGAAACTGCCAATGGTGAAATTCCCATGTGAGCAGTCGCTGCCACAAACGCAGGGATCGTAATCCCCATAACCGCGATAACGGAACCCATGAACATGTGGATAATCATGGCGAAGACCGTAATCACGATTGCTAACAAGTAAATGTTCGTTGGCAAGTTGCTTGGAATCAACGTTTTGGCAATCCAGTTGTTCATCCCGGTAACGCCACCGACATTCCCAATCGCAATGGCTGAGGTCAAGAAGACCAGCACATTGACGGGAACACCTTCCCATGACTTAGCAGTCAAAATACCACCAATAACCGGTAGACTCATCATTAAGGCGACAATCAAGGTCAACCAACCAACATCTAGGCCAGTGATCCCACTGGTTAACCATAGCGCAATCGCAATAACCAACCAAACGATCGTCCGGATTTCTTTACCAGTCATGGCGCCGAGTTGAGATTGTTGTTGCTTCAAAGCTTCAACATCAATGTGAACTTCTTGACTAGGCTTGAACAAGAATAGGAACAAGAACATCGTCAAGACGGCCGCAATGATCATTGGGACACCCATGTAGACGAAGTAAGACACAAAGTTGACACTTTGACCAGAAGCTTGAACAGCTAATGGGTTCAAAGACGTATCACCAGTATAGAAGACCCCAGACAGTGGACAGGAAGCCGCAAAGACGGCCAGTCCTAGTTTGGCTAAATCCCGTTTTGGCATGTTAGCCGTTTCGGCAACCACCGTAATGACCGACATAATCATGAATGCACGTGGCCATGGATGTGGAATCAAGAGCGCTAAGATGAAGGTCAACGCGAAAATGGAAATCACGATTCCCTTCCAACTGCGCACAAATTTAATAATAAACGCGTATGCGATTCGTTGGCCCAAACCAGATTCGTTAACGGCACCGGCAATCAAGTAAGCCCCAATCACGAGCCACATGATCGAACCGGTCCACGCCGACGAGAAGACTTGCTTAGGTGTCGCAACGTTCATAATAATCAGTAACATCAGGTAAATCCCACCGACATATGCTGGTTGAGCAATCTGGGTCGCCCACCACACAACGGTCATCAGACTAAGTGCCAAGTCCATTTGGCCCTTAGCAGATAAGCCGGCAATCGGTAGGAAGTAGATAATAGCAAACACAGCGATCCCACTCAAAAAGCCAATCGTTTTCTTGTTCACGAGTTAAATGCTCCCTTCATTTTGACAGTAAAAAGCCACCCGACCAGGACGCTTCCGTGGTCTGGCGGCTCCTCACGTTATTAAAGTTAACTTGTGCGATTCGTTATTGACGGCATAACTAGTCGTAGCAAGTATTAAGGTTTATTTCAAATACTTTTCCCAGTCATCGACCTTCATGAATTGAGCCCGTTCAAATTGGTCTTTCATATCGAATGGTACAGTGCCATCGATAACCAACTTCGAACTCATCCCACGGAAACGAATCGATTTTGGATCGTATTGTGGCCGTTCTGATGGATCCAATGGATGGTTCCGCATGCCAGATAAGACCATCAAGTCTTGGTCAGCTTGGAAACGGGTATTCATGGTCCAAATCACATCGTTCATATCAAAAATATCAACGTCTTCATCAACTAAAATGACCGTCTTCAATTCCTTGAACGCTGAGAACGCCAATAAGGCTGCTTGCCGTTGAATCCCTTCATCCGCTTCATTATCCTTATGAATCTGCATGATGGTCATCAACTTACCACCACCAGCCGGCGGATTGTAAACGTTAGTCACTTTGCCAGGAATGGCGCGGTTAACTAACTGTAAGATACTTGCTTCGGTTGGAATACCAGCCATGCTGACATGTTCTTCGGATGGTCCGATAACACTTTGCATGATGGCATTTTCCCGATGCGTTACCGCCGTCACCTTGATGACTTGTAAGGCTGGGTTAGCATCACCATCATAACCTGGGAATTCAGGCATCGCTTTACCCGTATGGGTGTTGATGTCTTCTTGAATCCGTTCGTTAGGCATAATGTAGCCTTCCAACGTGTATTCAGAACGTGCAATCGCCTTTTCATCAACGGTAACCCCATCGACTAATTGAACGGCTTGATTCCGAATGGCACCAGCAACCCCTAATTCGTTGTAACCAAATGGGGTGGTAGGTGGTTCAAAGGTGGCACCAATGGTAATGGCAGGATCCAAACCAATGTTGATCGTGATTGGCATTGGTTTATTGGCCTTTTCATATTCTTCGGCAAAGGCACCGATATGACGGCCACCAGGCATGATGTAGATTCCGAGCTTGTCCTTGTCTTCAAGAACCATCCGGTGAATCGTAACGTCACTCTTGGACTTGTCCATGCTTGAACCGAAGACAACACCGACCGTGATATATGGACCAGCATCTTGTGGCGTATTAGTTGGCGCTGCAACTAACTTCCGAATATCAAAGCCTTCATCAGTTGACTTGTAAATGACTTCGTGAGCCGGTGCATCCTTTTCAGCGACCGTTTCCGGTGCAACTGGATTTGAAACTGCATCGTTAAGATATTGACCTAACGTTTGGTAATCATGATGGAACATCTTACCAACCCGACGACGGCTAGCCATTAAACCAGTCAAGACACGCGTGTCAGGAAAACCCTTCACGTTGTTGAACATCATTGCTGGACCTTCTTGTGTTGGCCGTTCAACGGTCCCACCAGCACCAATATACCGATAAACACCAGAAAGTTCCGCATTTGGATCTACTTCAACGTCGGTTTCATGATAGTTCTTGGGATCATCTTTGATCTCATCAAGTACCCGGCGTAAATCCCATGGTTGTTCTGCCATTTCAATTCATCTCCTTTAAAATTTACAAGACCATCATAATGCCAGACGTAAGCGGGTTCAATTCGGATTCAGCACTTGTATTATTCCATTCGTGAATAATACAGTCAGTGGTGGAGTTTGTTGGGTGGGGATTTAGTTTGTAAAATGGAGATTGGATTGGGCTTTGCTGGGGCCACCAGCTGTGTCGGCCACGCTGATCTGCTGATTGTCCCGCAAGACTATTATTGCTTCAATACTCAAAAACCGCATAACGACAATCCATCTGTGTGAATTACCGTTATGCGGCTCTTTGCTTACCATTATCATTGTGAAAATATTAAAACCAATTAGTGTTTCATTTAAACCAACGCCGACCCAACTGACGACCGCCTTGGTAGACGGCTAGTACCGCGGCAATCAGCCAACTAGCCGTCACTAACGCTTTGAACATTGCACGTCCACGAGTCATTGAACCACCCTTTCAGCCGATTGTCCTTAGTGCCCTTTCACATGCAATTCAACGCCCGATGAACCATCCCTAGGCGCTCAAGCGATGGCTTAGTGACAACAATTCGCTCACTAACAAATTCTGTGTTGGTGTCAGCCGCAGTTGCTGGGTGAAGATCGTATAAGTGATATAATTCGTCAACTTTTTGAGCAAACTTTCATCTAACTCAGGTGTCGCTTGCAACTGCTGGTGTGCTTTGCAGAGTTCCGCGCGAATCCCTTCGTTGACCGCGGTTGGTGCCAATTCCTGATACAAATCTTGAATGATACCTTGTGCTTCGCTTTTCATCATGCACACCTTTCTTTCAGAAAACTAACCACCTTCAGTATAGTCGTCTTGGGGCCAAAAATTAAGGTAATTTTGGTTAAACCTAAACTTCGGGCTAATAACCAACTGTTGAGACTAGTCATTACCTTCAGTGTTCAAAAATAACGCGCAATCAGTCATGATTTAAAAGGCTATGTTAACCGTGTTTTATCACGACTACTGGTCAGATTGTGCTGCGGCAACTGCCAATCGGATGGCTGGTTCCCGCGCGGCGCCCGTGAAACCGTGGTCGGCGTCAGGTAATCGATGAAGCTGACTCTGTTGATAAACCGCGTGATATTTTTCAGAAGCCTCTGGTGAAACGACTGCATCCTTGGTCCCATGAATCAAATCAACTGGTCCCGTATACTGCTGAGCGACTTCGTAGATCGGCAGCGTTTGTGCCGTCCGGAGATAGAATCCGCCAACCTTAAAGCCATCACGAATCGGCAACACCGCCGGAATATGGCGCGGATCATAAGTCGTCCCTTGTAGTACACCTTTTTGGGCATCCGTCTTTAACGTCGCTGCCGGCGCCATCAAGATGAGGTGATCAATTAAGTCTGGATAATAGCCGGCTAACATGCTAGCTACCACTCCGCCCTGCGAATGGCCAATCACGACTAAGCGCTGATAGTTCAACGTCTGTACGTAATCCAACACAGCTTTAGCATCCGCGACTTCATTGGGCACGGTCATATCTTGAAAACGGCCGTCACTGCGACCATGGCCATTGAAGTCGAAACGCAATACCGCTAATCCAGCCGCCAACAAACTTTGCGCGAGTTGTGGCACGATTCGACTCGAGTCATAGCCCATATCAGCCGTAAAACCGTGCATCAAGATGACCAGCGTCTGGCTGGCAACTGCCGGTTTCTCTAGCCGAGCTTGTAACGCCAGCCCATCCCGTTTAATTTTAAAGTCCATTCGGATCATCTCGTTTCAACCAAGTTACCCTTACTATAGTTGATTTAGGGCGTCAATCACAACTATTTACCATAGCAAATCACTGATTAAATGTGTCGTTCAGCTGCTAACTTCCCAGTTGTTTACAAAATAGTTGATTTTCTCCTAAAAAAAGATTTTGCAAGCTGGAAGTCAGCTCAGCAAAATCTTGTTCTATCAATTTGAAATATATTGTGAATAAATCGAAGTGCGCGAGACACCTAATTGAGCGACCGGCACACATTGGCCTAGTCGCTATTGGCCACTCACCTCGACAGACTAAATCTTCACTTCATAATTGGTTCCCAACAGACCAACCACGGCACCTTCATTGGCCTCGTGACTTTCAGCATGGGCAATCAACCACTTATCAGTGGCCAACAAGGCTGATTGAGCCTGATTTGCATCATCATTTAGCATCGAATTAACACCTTTGATCAGCGCAACCAAACACCGATAACCCTGGGCAGTCACCTGACATGGCGCATAGTGTAGTGTTGTCCCATATAACAAAATCATGGTATTCGCAGGAATCAAGAAGGCTTTTGTATCAGAGGTCTGATACTGATTGTTGCTCATTTCTCGGACATCACCGAAAAATAGTACAACGTCATTGGTGAACCAGTTGAGTTCCGGTGTCTGATGCCATTCTAAACAATTCATTTTACTTGTATGCCCATTGCAATAACCAACCTGAATTGGTAAGCCACCGAATAGTTTGTTTTGAATCGTCGTACTTAAAGCTAACTGTTCAAGGGTTTTATCCGAGGCAACATACTCGTTATCTTGCTTCGGCATTGGGGTCGCCTTCAAAGCTGCCAGCGCCGCATCTGTATCCGAAAGTGTGAGAACTTTAGCATACTGGTCGAATTCCGGATCAGTGACTCGATAAATATGATAGGTGGGATTCTTCTTTTGTAATAACTCAAACATTTCAATTTCTCCTAACTAATTAACTGCAGCAACATTAATCGTTCGCCAGTTATCAAAAAACATGTCCTAATAATTGTGATAACTTAATTGCGAGCCAGCCCAACGGATTCGTCACCGCCGAATTCATACTAATAATTTCGGACGTTCCGGCGGGTACCGTTGCTCCGGTCATATGCGCTGCCGCGGTGTAAAACGAAGCGACGTCGGTCCCGATGTACAAAATCAACGCCATCATAATCGTTCCAGCAATAACCATTCGCAACAAATCCTTCTTGAGATAAGCGGCCATCATTGGCAAAATGAAAATAATTGACGACAAGTCCACCATCGGTAAAACACGGTTGCCGGGTAGAACAACGGCCAACAATAGCGTAATCGGAATGAGAATCAGTCCAGTCGCCATGACTGATGGATCACCAGCCATCAGAGCAACATCCATCCCAATGAAGATTTCCCTATCCGGATATTTGGCCTTCAGCATCTTTTCAACCGCATCACGAATAATCTTCAGGCCTTCCATCAAAATATCCACCATTTTAGGCAACAACAACATGGAGGAACTGACTTTAACCGCCAAATCCATGACTTTGGGGGCTGAAAATCCGGCTAGTACACCAATCAAGACGCCTAAAATAAAGCCAATAACTAATGGTTCTCCCAAAACATCAAACCGTTTGTTAATTTGGGCTGAACTTAATTTGACCTTATTTAGACCTGGAATCCGGTCAACGACCCAATTAACCAGCAACGCCAAGAGAATCCAAGGGCTGTTGGTGAGATGTGGAAATGAGAGCCCCGCCATATTGAACTGCTTCTGAATCGTTGGCCCAGTCCAATCCGCGACTTTTAACATCAGCACGAATAGTAGCAGCATAATCACGAAAGCAATGACAAAGCTACCTGAAGCAACATACATGACCGTCCCAACGACTAAGAAAATCCAATAATTAAAAATATCAATGTCCATCGTCTTGGTGAATTTGACCACGAACAATAAGATATTTAATAGTAGGAATACAAACACAGCTAAAGGCATGAGCGCTGAGCTCCAACCAATCTGTGACGCATTCGCCCAACCGGTATCCAATACAGTCAAGTGAACGCCAAATCGTTTCACCATTGCACTGGTTGCCGGTCCTAAATTATCAAGCAGCAAGTCGATCACCATGTTTAATCCGGTAAAACCGACGCCGACTAATAACGCGGCTTCAAAAGCCTTGCCAATCTTAACGCGAAATAGTAGGCCGATGACGAAGAAAATAATTGGCATTAAGACGGGTGCACCCAGTGAAATCACTGACTTCAAAACACTCATACCGTTGCCTCAACATTCCGCACCTGACAAACTTGCGCAATCGCTTGTCGCCATTGAGTTAATATAGCCTGTCTTCTGGTCGAATCCATCGAACGATGATATTCATGATAGCGCAGGACTGTATTAAGTTTTAAGTTGCCATAAACCGTTAACGCGCGCCCGGCGCAGTAAGCAACCCCAAACGCACTCAATTCTTCAATATCCGGGACGTCGACGATCACATCTGACATATCACTTTGAAATTGCATTAAATAGCCATTAGCCGTAACGCCGCCGTCCACTTTCAGAATTTGCGTCTTGATGCCGAGTTTCTCATCAATCGCTGTCAGAATATCATTGATTTGAAACGCGATAGAATTCAGTGCTGCCCGAACGACTTCCGGTCGCCCAGTCGTACGCGTCATCCCCGTTAACGTCGCTTTCGCTCTTGAATCCCAATACGGTGCCCCAAGTCCCGAAAATGCGGGTACTAAACAAGTTTGATCTTCTGGGACTGCCTGGCGTGCCAATGATTCAGCTTGATTAGCCGAATCGATCAGCTTCAAATCGTGTACCAGCCAGCGAATGACGGCACCCGCATAATTAATATTGCCTTCTGCAACGTAGGTCATCCGCCCATTTATTTTCCAGCCAATCGAGGTCACGACATCGGAAGATTGCACAGGTTGATCGCCAATATTCATCATGACCGATGAACCCGTACCAATCGTGGCTTTCACGTCCCCTACGGATTCGCAGCCTTGCCCATACAAGGCTGCCTGAGAATCACCTAACATGCAGTGGATCGGTAATGGTTTCGGAAAAATGCCATCGAAATCCGTCTCACCAAACAGCGCATTCGACTGTTCAATCGATGCCAATGCGTCAATCGGGACGCCAAATGCGTCACACAACTGCTGATCCCACTGGACACTGTGAATATCTAGTAACTGCGTCCGCGACGCATTTGACGGTTCCGTCTTGAACTGTTTGCCATGGGTCAAGCGGTATAACAACCAACTATCCATCGTTCCCATGCACAAGTTATGCTGTTGGGCGGCGGATTTGACTGCCGGCACATTTGACAGCATCCAAGATAACTTGGCCGCAGTGAAATAAGGGGATAAGGTCAGCCCCGTCTTAGCTTTGACCGCTTCGGCCAAGCCCGCTCGCTGCAGCTGTTCTACGATATCGACAGCGCGATCATCTTGCCAGACGATTGCTTTAGTTAGCGATTTACCGGTGCCTTTTGCCCAAGCCGCGGCTGTTTCCCGTTGAACAGACAGCCCCACGCCAACGATTTCCTGCAATGGGACACCCGCATGTTGAACCAGGTCATTCATGAGTAGAATCACGTTTTGATAAATTTCGTCCAGATCATGACTGACCCAGCCATCCTTATTAATCAATTGCGCATGACTTCGTGACTGCTTATAAACAATGTTCCCCAAATCATCAAATAATAACGCCTTAGTCCCCTGTGTACTTTGGTCAATGCCAATCACATAGTTACTCATTATTTTCACCAACCTTTTCATCTTACAAATAAGGACAGCTACCTGCTGAAATCCAGAAGCTGCCCTATTAATTCAATTCAAAAATTTCACTTATTGATTTAAGTTCGCCATAATGCGTTTAGTCAGGCTTTGTTCATCCAAGCCGTAATGTGCAAACACTTCAGCTTGGGTCCCCGCAATTGCCGGTTCATCTGGGAAACCAGCAATATCCACGCGGGTATCGCCACGAATAGCTAGCGCCTCAGCTACTGCCGAACCTAGGCCGCCATAGATAGAATGTTCTTCAATCGTGGTAATCAAGTTGACTTGGTCAGCGACTTGATTGAGTAACGCGCGATCCAATGGTTTAACACTCACCAAGTCGATCACTTTGGCTTGGACGCCTTGTTCAGCTAATTTGCGTGCAGTCCGCACCGCGATTTGAACGGTTTCGCCCGCTGCCACTAAGGCCACGTCGTTACCATTATCCATCACGATATTGGCCTGACCAGGGCCACGAAAGGCTTGTTGCTGATTGTCATAGATGTCTGGCAGTGCTTGCTTACCAATCCGCACATAAGCCGGGTGATCCGACTTGGCTAAATACCGCATCAACCCGCGAGTTTGATACTCGTCTGCGGGCATGTACACTTCCAAATTAGGCAATGCACGGGTAATCGCTAGGTCTTGTAAAGAGTGATGGGTATTTCCCAACACACTATACGAATTACCACCTGAAATACCGATCAGCTTCACATTGGTATCCGAATAAGTGACATCAACTTTGACTTGTTCAATGCTCCGCATGGTTAAAAATGCCGCGGGTGAGAAGACAAATGGCCGTTTGCCACTATGGGCCAAACCGGCGCCGACCGTCACAGAATTCTGTTCCGCGATACCCATCTCAACCAGTTGATCAGGTAATTGCGTTGCAAATGGCGTTAGTGACGCTGAACCGCGGGAATCACTAGTCAGCGCTAAAATATTATGATCTTGATTAGCCGCAGTAATTAATTCATCGCAAATTACTGAACCGACTTTTGCACTCTTAGTCATTTTGTAACCTCCCAATTACCGCATCCAGTTCATCTAATCCTTGTTGATATTGGGCAGCAGTTGGAACTTTATGATGCCATTCTGCCCGATTTTCAGCGAAACTAATGCCGCGGCCCTTAATCGTGTCAGCTAAAATCAGTTTGGGCCGCAGTGGCGTATTCGGTGTTGCCAATGCATCGACCAACTGTGCCATATCATTGCCATCAATTTCAATAACATCAAAGCCGAAAGCCCGATATTTATCCGCCAATGGTTCACTATTCATCACTTCAGCAGTCGGCCCACTGATTTGTAATCGATTGTGATCAATAATCGCCGTCAAATTGTCCAGTTTAAAACTACCCGCGGCCATTGCGGCTTCCCATACAGAACCCTCTGCTTGTTCACCGTCACCCATCAAGGTATAGACGTGATAATCCTGATGATCTAACTTAGCCGCCTTCGCAATACCGACACTTAGTCCGAGTCCATGGCCCAACGATCCCGTATTCAACTCAATACCGTTGACATGGTTGGTCGGATGGCCAATATATGGCGAATCATATTGAGAATAGGTCGCTAAATCGCTTTTCGGGAAATAGCCCCGGTCTGCCAACACGTTATATAAAACTTCAACCGCATGGCCTTTCGATTGAATATACCGATCTCGATTATCATCATTAAAAGTCTCCGGCGTCTGGTTCATGACCGCATAATATAATGCGACCAAAATGTCCGTACATGATAAATCCGAACCAGTATGACCAGTCTTGGCTTGATAAATCATTTGCCAGGTGGCGCGTCGAATTTGTGCCGCTTTCAGCTTAAGTTCATCAATTCTCAAATTAATCTGCTCCTTTACTTAACGATCGACTTAATATCACCACGTAAGTATGCCTTGACATCATCTTCAATTGGATCGTAGAAGTCAGGTGTCACGCCAAGGTACTTGCAAGCTTCATATAGGACGGGTACAACATCCGCGCGAACCGCTGCCATATGGTGAATGTATGGGCCGTAGACCAACTTGGTTTCAAAACGATTTAAGTTAGCGAATTGTAGCCATAAGTACGTCCCTTGTTCGTAAGGGCCTTCGCAGGACTTGGCATTACCTAGTAATAAATTGTATTGGCCATTATCGCCGTCAAACCGGCATAACGTATACTCACCATCTTGGGCTTGAAGCGCCACTGAGCCAGGATAATCAAACACAAAATGTGATTTTGGCAATGATGGCTTGTTCTTAGCCGTTGAGAATGGGAAGACACCTAAATGTTGTAATAATTCACCATTTGGATTTTCTGGGTGGCGACAGTTGACATCCGCGAAGATCGCCTTTTGATCACCCATGGTTGCCGCTTCCACTAATAATTCAGAAATCACACCATGAATATCCGTTTCACAGGTCACTGGTGTGCCTTCATCTTGAAGTAAGGATTCAGAGGCATACGGTAAAATACCGATTTCGTCTTGTAATGCCGTCCAACATTGAATGGCACCCGCATTGCAGCCGTATTCCGTCATCTTATGTGATAATGCAACCTTCAACGCCGCCACCATATTTAAGTCTTTGTCACTAATATCGATATCGGCGACTTGCTTTAAGGTCGCAATCGTGGTCTCAATCTCAGCTGAATGCTTATCTTGTAAGTCATGAATTTCTTCAACTAGTTCAGTCATTGGAATTGGGGACAATGAAATATTGAATTTTTCTAGCAATTCCCCTTCGTTGACCATCGTCGACCAGAAATCAAACGGCCGTGGCCCAACTTGCAAGATGCGCGTATTTTTGAACGTCTTGACGATATTGCATACTTTAATAAAATCATTAACACCGCGTTCGAATTCGGGATCATCGATGTCCACATTAACTAAATACGTAAAAGGAATCTGGAATCGGCGTAACACTTTACCGATTGCGAATAATCCGCACTGGGTATCGCGCAGACGTGAGCCGTCCGCTGCCGGTGCTTCATCTTTCGGTCCCCACAGCAAGACTGGAACGTCCAATTTTTTGGCTAACCGGGCACATTCATATTCAGTCCCAAAGTTTTCATTGGCGAGAAACAGGCCATCAATTTTTTCGGCGTTAAACTTAGCGGCAATTTTTTCCATGCCAGCGTCATCGTAGAGCAGTCCATCATCATTGACTTCCTTGATGTCAACATAATTGACACCCATTTTATCTAATTTATCCCGCGTTAAATTTGCGTATTCGATCGCAGCATCTGCAGAAAAAATGTTTCGCCGTGTGGGTGCAAATCCAAGCTTAATTGATTGTGTCATAATGAAACCTCCAATGTATTTGTTATCGCTTACAAATTCAATTCTAAAATGACCACTAAAATAGCTCAACCAAATTTGCTAGTTTTGCTTTAGTTAAGTATAATTTTAGTTACAAGGGAGATAATCAGATGGCGATTAAAATCAGTGACATTGCAAAAATGGCGGGAGTCTCAAAGGCATCCGTTTCATTGGCACTTAACGAAAAACCTGGCATCAGCGACCAGACCAGAACGAAAATCATTAAAATTGCGAAAGAACACGGTTACCAGCCACTGCGAAAAAAGCGTCAGGACATTACCAGCAACCTCGGCACCGTCACCTTTCTAGTCGTGACAACGAGCGGCGTGGTCAAGAGTAATTATCGGACGCTGCCCTTCTTTAATTCGCTGATTTCGTGTCTATCCGCCGAGGTCGGCGCCCTTAATGGCAGTTTAAAAACGATCACGATCAACCAAGAGGAACTCGACCAGCGCATTGGCGAACTCAAAACGACCGCAACCAGCTTCTTAGTGCTCGGAACTGACCTCAATCAAGAAAATACTGAACTATTAAAGAAGCATCTCAAACACGTGGTTTTTCTCGACACCTACTTCGAAGATATTGATGCTGATTTTGTGACGATGGATAACTATCAAGGTGCAAAAATGGCCGGAAAGTACATCTTAAGTCAGGGCTATCGCGAAATCGGCTACTTTGCGTCAGATAAGATCATGTCCAACTTTGCTGAACGTAGACGCGGTTTTCGGGCCGCATTAAAAGAAGCCGGCGTCTCGATCAGTAACGATAACTTCTATTTCATTTCGCCCACAGAAACCAATCCGAACGGCCTCAATATGGATCGCTTCATGCACCACCAGTTACCACGTGCGATTTTTTGCGAAGACGACTATATCGCCTTGCGCCTGTTGAAGATTGCACGTCAGGCTAAGCTCAGTATTCCTAATCAACTCGCAATCATGGGATTTGACGATATTTACGAAGGCACTCTCGTTACCCCGGAATTATCAACGGTGCATGTCCCAATTGAGCAAATTGCCCATCAAGCACTTCAGCAACTTTTAGATCAATTTCTCCATCCCCAACGGATGCCATTGAAAGTTTTAATTGCCACTCAAATCGTTGAAAGACAATCACTGTAAAAAAATAGCTCAACTAAACTTAAAGATAAGTTTAGTTGAGCTATTTTTTAGTCCGATACTAATTGTCTAAACCACTTCCAACTGGAGCTGCCGTGATTCGACCCACTTAGCAGCGACCAGTACCCGGTAGAGCACAATTGAAATGACTGCTGGCATGACCACACCAGTTAGGAGATAGACCATGAAACTGTTGAAGTTGGTGGAAGCCAAAGAAATCGGCGCAATCAACGAGTTTAAGCCTAAACCAGCCAACTTATAGCTGGTAGAAAAATGAAAGACGATCGTCGCCACCGGTGCGGAAATTACGGCCGCGACCATTGGTGGAATCGCTAAACGCGGGTTAACGATCAAATTGGGAAATTGGACCTTGGGCGTGATGATTCCCTGCGCAATGTTAGCACCGAGATTATTTTGCCGAAATGACATGATCGTGAAGCCGACGAATTGTGCCGTCGTTCCAATCAAGGCCGCCCCTGACGAAACGGGATCCAACATGACCGCCACGGCTAGCGCAGCTGATGAGGCCGGGGTCATCAAGAATAAGGCCCAAGCTAACGAAACTGCCATCGACCCAATCAATGGGTTCACCTTCATTGACGTTGCAATGAACTTGCTCAACCACACCAAGGCCGGCGTCGTCACTGCTGCTAAGCCTAAACCAACCACAGCGCCGACAAAAGTTGCGGCCAATGGGACCAGCATCATATCTAGCGGCGTCTTTCCAGTTAAATAATTACCGACCAAGACGGCTACTAATCCGGCAGCAACGGCCGAAATCGGTTGACCAGTCGTAAAAATCGAACTTTGCGCCGCTTGTGCCAAAGTATGGCCCGTTGCCGTCACCCCGTTCGTCGCTGATTGTGAAAAGAAGACGGCGTTCGCACCAATCGTCGACGAAATCATCGCACTAAACGTGACTAAGGTATTACTATTGAGCATCGTCGCAATCGCAACGCCAAAGGCTGGCCCTAATAACACTTGCGCAATTGCACCCACTTGATATAATGCCGTCCAGTGAACAAAATTCGCCAACGACTGTAACAAGAGGCCAATTCCCAAACAAACTAAAATAGCATTAGAAACACCGGCTGAAACTTTATAAACGTAATCCATGGTACTCATCTTATGTGTCGCGGTATCCGCGTTAGTGGTTGCTTCCATATGTAATCCTCCTGCGTTTTAATTAATAAGATTATGATTAGAGAAAAGTGAGAATGGTTCTATTTAACCACGCGGCCTGAAAATTGTCAACGCCATTTTCATGATTTAGTCGCTCACTTTACTAAGGTCAACGTCCATTGGGTCTGAACGGCGACTTTAGTGCTTTGCAGCCAGCGCCAGCCGCCCTAAAACATAACCTTACGCGTTGTGCTAGTTATTCTTTAGCATTAAAGATGATTAAAACGCGCCAATCCTTAAAATCAAAAACAGCCAGCTGAGACCCGCTGGAAAAAGTGCGAGTTACCGTAAACATGCTGTTGTGGATGCTTCCTACGCCGCCTTCCAGGTATTTCTGACAACGCTGGAACGCGATGGACACAGATTTAAGCCGAAAGCCCACGTCTTAAATACTGGTCTTCCACTAACCAAGCACACAACGCTTGCTAAGTGGAATTTCATCGCTGAGCATTGTCAGAAACACCTTCCAGACGGGATGGTATTCGAAAGGCAGACATGGGCGGGCCCAACTTTTTGTTGGATTAGTCGTTGGTTCCTTGGTACACGAAAATTTTGATGTTCAACTGACAGGCTGGTTTCTAACGTTTGCTAAACTTTCTTAGCCATGATTTAACTTTTTGAATCAGCAGCCTCACGAAACCTGTCAGAATTTTCTCTACTCGTTTGAGATGAGAAAGTCTCGAATTCTAAACGACGCAATTTCATCAACTCATTTCAAAACTAATTGCCATTGAAGCTAGTGAGCAATATTCAACCGATCTTCTCAGTACTCAAATGCCATAAAATATTACCGTTTCTAATTAAAAGTTTGCTCGAATGACCAGTCACCTAATAATCAGTGGTCAATTGTACCTAGATAGGTGGCCGTTCATCTGCCATTCGAGCGGCTTCCCGACTGTAGGGGCTGGCTGACAATGCTCAAGGGCGAAATTCTTCTTGTCCGGGTGAATTTCCCGGGCTAGAAGAAGACTCGTATTTGAAATTGCGCAGTGGTTTTCTGCGTGAGTTCAAATCGATGTCCGCCCTGTTCCAGCGTTGTCAGCCAGCCCTGGAAGTCGGACTAAGGCGCTCACCGGCTGACGAACAGCAATCCAAAATGACACGCTTTAATCATGATTTATGACAAGTCACAACAAAGACTCGCAATTTTGTCATTGCGAGTCTTTCGATTCAAACTAGTGTCTATGAAAATCAGACGCTAGTAATGATGTTTACTTGTGAGTTTATGATTGATACTACTGACACAGTCCATCAATCCAGGCAAACAGTTCACCCAAATCATAATCGCCACTATGTGGAATATCCCATGGTAGGGCGAAGTCCACGTCTCGTTCTTGGTTCTGCAACACTGTCGCCAGAATGATTGGAATTGCAAAGCTGGTATCGCGGTCAGCGGCGCCATGCCGAATCCGCCAGTGCTGAGCCATCTTGGCTGACTGCTTGCCGGTGAGGTAGGTCAATGGATTGATGGCTTCAACAAGCTCGGGCTCAGCTAACTGTGCCGTCGCCGTCGTGTGTTCCTGTGAGAATGACGTGAAATGCCGGTTCATCACCGTGGCATCACCAAATAGTCGGTTTTCAAGGCTTCCTAAGTCAAGCTGGTCAAATGCGGGCACAGCCTTCATCCGCGTCAGCGAAGTCAAATAGGCCTTCAGATCTAATCCAGTCACTTTGCCGTTAGTCACGGTAAAACCAGCGTATTTATGAATATCCACGTCTTTGTCGAGCGCTGCTTGAGCTGAATCCGTCAATAATTGGACGAGATAATTCTGAAAAGTCCCAGTCCCATCAGACGACACTGTCAGCGCCTGACCATTCACATCGTGTAACTGCAACCCATTGAGATAATCACAGAATTGACGCTTGAGGTCCGCTGATAACGATTGGTCATTTGCTGACAAAGTCCCAGTGATTGGTTCGAATTTTGGCCGACCATTTTTCATTGAACCGGCGACCGGTTGGCTGCGATTCCAGTCATTGATGCCATCAAATTGCCATTCATAAGCCATATCGGCGTGTTCCAAATTGTGGATTGGACAATAGGCCGAGACCGCAAAAATATCGTCAGTAGCTGGGGCGGCACCTAAAGTTGTTAAAGCGCCTTCAAAAAACTTTGCATTACCACTAGCACCCATCAATGCTGAGGTTGCCCCACCGGCACTCGTCCCGTTGGTAATGATTCGTTCCACGTTACCAGGTAATCGTGCCTGATTATACTTGACATACCGAACAGCGGCCTTCATATCAACGATAAACGCGGGTGCTTGACCAACTCGTTGGCCCGATTCATTGACGGTTGTATGGCCGCGCAGTCCGGCTGCAATGACAACATAGCCCCGTTTCAAGGCTTGTTTGATAGTGGCTGCATTATTCGGCCACTGCGTCCTAGTCGGATCATCGGCTGGACCCGGAAAATACCCACCAACTGTATTCGGCATGAAAATCGGTGCCGTATCGCGCGTATAGCCATTAACCGTCCCGCCGTTCTCATAAGCCGCTGGCACAAACACGTTGAGTCGCTGAATTGCCGCAACTGGGTGTTGTACATACTGAATATCATGAGCCGCAAGATAGTTAATTGTTTTGCCGTCCAGCTGAATTTGTTCAGGCGTCAACCAATCAGAATCAAAAATCAAAGTCTCCGTCATTCCTGTACCTCCGTTTCTATTTATGGTCACTGTAAAACAACACTCCAAGTAAAATCAATTCATTTTTAGCAATCTATTATGCGGATTAAGAATAACGGTGCCGTTCACATTATGTCAAGACATCAGTAAGTCGTAGATTGCACTTGTCCAGATTGCTGTGCACCCTAGCTAGGCAGGCACCGGCGGTTAAAAGCTAGGACTACCCACGGATCCATGACCACATTGAACCCGAAAATGCTGCCAAAAAAACGATTCTCCTGGTTAGGAAAATCGTTTTAACGCCCTAATGAGCTGATTTATATCGTATTTATTTTCAACTTAATATTAAGCAAACCAGTGCCGAATCAACGCACCGCCGCCAAGCGTCAAGACGCCTAGTAAAATCCCCACTGAACGCAAGGCTTGACTATCCGTTTTTGCTTCGTTCGTTTGTGGTAACTTAGCGGGTTGTGATGGTGTCGATGGCGTCAACGCATCACCCTGCGACACCGTTGAAGCCGCGCTGGACTTCTTAGTTACTGGTGCGGAAGTCTGATTCTGGTTTTCAGTCGTCGTGTTCGCAGGTGAGCTGGTAAACACACTCGAAGTCGAATCCGTTAACTTGTCAGACGAATTCGTCCCGCTCGATTGATTAGCGTCATAGTTCAAATCAAAACCGGCGTCAACATCAACGGTCCCAGTATCTTCGTCAATGTCCGGGTAGACATCGGTATTATCCGTTGGGTCTTCAATGTCCCCGGTTTGATTGCCATTGTTATCGGGCTGAGACGTACTGTCAGAGCTTTCCGAACCGGAGTTGACATTGCTACTAGAAGTAGCCGATGAGCTGCTAGAACTCGATGAAGCGCTCGAACTGGAATCCACCGAACTAGAACTATCAACACTCGACGAACTGTCTGAACTGGAATCTACTGAACTAGAACTATCAACACTCGACGAACTGTCTGAACTGGAGTCCACTGAACTAGAGCTGTCGACACTCGACGAACTGTCTGAACTGGAGTCCACTGAACTAGAGCTGTCAACACTCGATGAACTGTCTGAGCTGGAGTCTACTGAACTAGAGCTGTCGACACTCGATGAACTGTCTGAGCTGGAATCTACTGAGCTAGAGCTATCGACACTCGATGAAGAATCAGAACTAGAATCTACTGAACTAGAACTATCCGCACTCGACGAATTGTTCGAACTCGAGCTGGCATCACCAGTCCCGCTACCATCGTTGACGGTCTTGTCGTAGACTTTACCATTCGCTTCTTCACTATTCTTAGTGCCGGACGTGCCGCCACCCCATTCCATGATGGCTTTATTCTTAAAATGATAATTTTCATCAATCAGTGACGTATCCGTGATTTTAGTATAGTAATCAATCACGACCAGGTTGCTGACGGTGTCATTGAACTTCAAATCAAAACCGTTTTCGTGATAGTTGACTTGATAAGCATCTTCGCTAACTTTATCGCGTCGTTTGTAACTATTGGCACTCGACCATTCGCCATTATAAACTTCGACGCCTTCAATCAGCTGTTGATGATCACCGATTGTATCCGCAATCGATAAGTTTTTCATGGTGATTTCACGACGGTCGACCAACAACGTCCATTTGATTAAGCCATTTTCCTTGTCCATCGTACCTTTTTTCGACATATTGGCCTCGTTAGCGACCATATTAATCACTGAGGTCTCTGGGCCATTTTGGGTTTCAAACACGACGTCTTGTTCACCCAAGTCATCATAGCGATATTTCATCCCCAGATTGACGTCGATTTTGACGTTCGTCTTGCCTTCAATCGCAGCATTCATGGTCAAGACGGTCTTGCCATCTGCACCCACGACCCCGGTTCCAATCACTTCGCCGGTTTCAGCATCCGTGACATCAAACGTGGCGCCAACGGTCTTGGGTTCCAGGTTGACTGGCATATCAATCGTGATGGTGTCGCCCGCTTTAAAGGCGGTATCCCCAAAACTCATTTGATAGCGAATCTGAATCGTATCCGCATGTTTGAAATCTGGGCCATTAATGACCGATGCCGCAGTTGTGTAATCTTTCGCAAGATAATTCGTCGCGGCTTGCGCAACAGTCGTGTGGCTAAAGCATAGTAAGATTACAAAACTTACTAGACCCAGTAGCCAGTACAGTCCCCGTTTACTCAACTTCATAAC
>NZ_JAGYGU010000022.1:0-56051 GCF_018991255.1 Lactiplantibacillus sp. 30.2.29
CTCAACATGCACAGTCTGTATGCTTGAACGGCCATCAAGTAGGATCATCTTTAACCTGGGGAACTGATGCTAATGGTTTTTGTGAGAAATGTGGTGCAAAAGTCATTAGCAAATGTCCAAATTGTGATTATCCAATTGCTGGATATTATGATGCAAGCGGAAATGGAATCATATTTTTATCAACTGGTCCAGTACCAATCCCTAAATATTGTAAAAACTGTGGCAAACCTTACCCTTGGACTGAATCGGCCATCAAGTCAGCACAGGACCTAATTAGTTACTCCGAGTTAAGTAGTGATGAAGTTAAGGACTTTCAAGAATCTATTCCTGACTTGCTGTCCGATACCCCTAAAACAAAATTAGCTAGCACTAAATTTAAGATTTATGCAGCTAAAGCCGGTACAGTAGTTGCTCAGGGACTACGTGATATCCTTGTTGACATCGCATCTGAAGCAGTCAAAAAATCTATCTGGGAAGTTTAGTACCACACTGCTCACAATAATTACCTGGATGCGTGTAACTCCTACAATTAGGGCATTTCACGTATCCATTTTTCTTTAGAAACAGATTTGTTAACCATCGCGGTAATCTCATCTATTTACCTCCTAACTAATCGTTGTCGTTCGGTCGAATTTTAAAAGTCTCAATAATTTTCAAAACTAGCTCGTTTGCTGCTGCTGACTTCTTGGTACCGGCAAGTACTTGTGTCATGTACATCTTTCCGACTCCAAACGTGGTGGTCAAACTTGTGATACTAATGTTGCGATCGTCAATGTACTTCTTGATTAATTCGCGACCTGCTAATGTTGTTGGCATTAAGCTCATCTCCTCCTAGCTATAAATATGTAAGCCAGTTCAATAACCATCTCAAAATAGTTTTAATAATTGTTGATTATTTTACACAAATGTTTTAATGTTAAGGCATAGCTAAATAAGCCTATATAAAGCCATTGATAAGCAATAAAACGTTGGGGAACGTCGAATACTTGTTAAATCAATACTTTTTAATATTGCGTGTTTGGTTATTCAATTAGCTTACTAAATTAATATTAAAACATTTGCATAATTGTGCCAAACTATTTTATGCATTTGTTTTAAATGCTATTTTTGAGAATGTGAGGATTGCTGTTATGACACTGTTTGAGCGAATAAAATTTCTTGCAAAAAAACAGGGAAAATCTGTTAATGATGTGGAATCGGAACTAGGATATTCGAAGAATACACTGTATCGTTTGAAGAAAACCAATCCTAGTGCCAAAAAGTTGGAAGAGATTGCAGATTATTTCGATGTCTCAACCGATTATTTGCTTGGCCGGGAGACTACAGCTCCATCATGGGCAACTGAGAACGATAAAATCGACCTTGACGAGTGGCTTAAGTCAAATGTCCCAATGGGTTTCCAAGGCATGGATATGAACGAGAAAACTAAAATCAAGGTACGGGCTTTCCTGGAAGGCGTGTTCTGGGGGGATAAACAAAAGCATCGGAATAATGATAATAAAAAGTAGGTGTTGTTGATGAGTAGTTACAAATTGTATCTACAGGTTCATCAACTTGCCGAAGAAATCGGAACTTTCGACCCTTTTATGATCGCGGACAGCCTAGGATACCACGTTGAATACGCAAACCTTGGCGACTTAGAAGGAATATGTACCACTGCCTAGAGTGGCGATGTGTACATCGGTATATCAGATGAGCTACGGGAGACACAAGGCAAGTATGCAGTGATGGCACACGAGTTAAAGCATGGCATTGACCATACTTCTTGCGCTGCACTTTATACTATTGGGAATCATTGGGAAGGCAATGGAACGCGAAGCTAATCTGTTCGCTTGTAGCGAACTTACCGCCCTATATAAAGAACAATATGGCGCCTGCCGATTTTAATGCCATTCAAATGGCGTATGGCTTGCCTGATGAGTTTTACGAATTAATGTTTTAATTTGTGAGGTGACTAAAGTGGAATTAGAAGAATACCATGATAGCAAAGACCTGGTATATCAAGGCAACGTACTGACTCAGCAAGATCAACGAACAATTGCCGAATTCTTTGAGCGAATAGCTAACCAAAACAAATAAAAAACGTCTCACTGCCGTTAACAGTAAGACGTGATAACCAATGATATTGATATACAAATATTATTATATCATTGGAGGACATGTAAATGAACTTGAAAAAGGCTGTGACGTTCGGGGCCATGTTGACAATCGGAATGGTTATGTCTGGATGTGGAAAAAGTCTATCTGCAGAGTCGCATGACTCACATAATGGGTTTACCATTCCTGTAACTGGAAAAAGTAGTGAGTCTGCCATCTATTGGAATACAGATGCCGATGGTACAAGCAAAGTAAAAACCAAAAATGGAAAGTTCTCATTTGAAATCCCCAGCAAAGCTCATAAATTTACAATTGATATCTCTAATAATAAAGATATGAGTGACGCAAAAACTATTGACTTTAAAGGCGAAACTGCCATCGCAGAATATTCAACTTTCTATGATGCTTATGATTTTCACGACGGCAACAGTATCAATTTTTTGCCAACTGCACCATTAGCTGATAAAAATTATGCTGATGACACCAAAAACAATGCTTTTTCAATCCATACAGATGATGGCAAACTGTTGGGGTTGAACGTCTATACTCAATACGATTATTCTTGGTTCAACGAGATTGTGTATGTCATTGGAGATAGTTTGAACGCAGATACCGCCACACTAGAAGCTGGTGTCAAATCTGCTTCTGAAAAGCCAAATCAATATATCACAAAAAAGTCAGGTAAAATAAATTATACCTTTGTTATCAACACCAAAAAGGATACCTATCAAATGTTTGTACACAGCTAGTAAATTAAAATAAAAAGAACCATACCCTCCAACCGACCAAAGTTTGGGATATGGCTCAACCTGAATTAAATCGCTAAAGGACTTAATGGCTCCTTAATGAAACCCAGTTACAAACACTATTGGATTATCTACTTAAGACGCGTAATAAGAACTTCACTAGCAAGTATATGATTATCACGGCACTTATGACTGGCATGCGTCCCGGTGAAATTCAAGGACTCAGGTGGCAAGACATCAACCCACTTTTCAATACCATCCAAGTCACCCAGTCCTGGAACGAAGCCAACCAGGCTTTTCAAGACTTAAAAAATGAGTCATCCCATCGGACCGTTCGTATTGACAAATGGCTGATTGGTATACTATCTGAAATACCAAAACGTGGCAGTCAAGATTTAGTATTTGTCAATCAATACGGTACTATTCCAACCTCATCAGCTATTAATAAAACCTTACGTGAGTCTTTGCATAACAACATTGTGCTTAAGGGATTTCATTTTCATTCGTGTCGTCATACTCACGTCGCTTACCTTTTAGCTCGCGGCATTGACCTCTATGCAATTTCTAAGCGACTTGGTCACAGTAATATTATTATCACCGCCAACGTGTACTCGTATCTAATTGACGAGTATAAAGCTAAGACAGATGATCAAATTGTAAAATCCTTAAGCAATCTCCGAGAACCAATCGCGAAATCACCTATTCAAAAGCAAAAATAATTTTGCGCATATTTTGCGCAAGGGTGCTACTAACGGCGCTATATCAAGCTCCAGAAATCCTGTACTCAGCCCTTTGCGCAAAAGAAGAATTTCAAACAATCGTCAATCCTAGGCATACTGTTAGATACCGCGCGCAAAATATGCGCAAAATGCTTTTCTTTTTTAGCCCTTTTTAGCCTTTTCTAAAAAAATAGAACCCTGACAAACGTTGATTTGTCGGGGTTCTTATTTCACTGACTGGTCTCTACTGCTTTAAAAAGGAGAGTACAGACTTTCGAGTGTACTACTGTATCATTGATATCAAGCCTTTTAGCGTCATCATTTTTGGTGAGTGCACCAAAAGTGCACCGTATTAATTGACCTGAGAGAGTGCTTTTAAGGTCCGTTCGTCTTCCTGTTGTTGGTCTTCTTTAATCATATGAGCGTAGACGTTACGAGTGATGGAACTGTTCTTATGGCCCAACCGTTTGGAAATGTATTCCATCTTCACGCCACAATAGAGCAGGTAACTAGCATGGGTGTGCCGCAACCCGTGAAAACTAATCCGTTTAATTCCCAATGAATCGGAGTATTTTTTAAGCAAGTTATCACACGCTCCAGGGGATGGAATACGACCACGCTTGTTCATGAAAACTAGATGATCTGGGTTATCCAATTTAGCTGCCATCTGTAAAGCATGCAGTGTTTTAAGATGATTTAAAAGATCGTCAGTTACAGTTATTGTACGAATACTAGATTCAGTTTTTGTTTTCTTAAATTTTTGGCCATAAACATAATCCCATGACTTATTAACACGGATAGTCTTATTTTGCCAATCGATATCAGTCCAAGTCAGAGCAGAAACTTCGGCTACTCGCATACCAGTTAGTAGGCCAGTATAGATCATTGATTTTCCAGTAGAAATTAGCTTGATATTTTTATTGACTTCGATAGCTAGCGTTTGCATGTCTTTTGCGTCAAGGTATTTTAGTTGCGCAGATTTACCAGCGTGGCCACCTAATTCAACATGCAAACAGAAATCAGTCTTTATTAAATTATCGGCTACAGCATCGATAATTGCAGCATGAATATGGCCATGCAATTTTTCAACAGATGATTTGCTGTGATATGGTTGATCATCTGCCAGTTGTCGCTGTGCACGCTGCTTAGTGTTACCGTGCACAAATTCATTAATAAATTGTTGATAACGTAACCTGGTCATTGACGATAGTTGAATGTTGGGTAGTAGCTCCACAATTTGACGAAGAGTATATCGATATTCTTGCTCTGTAATTCGTGCAACTTTGCCAAATTTATAGGTTTCTAACCATTTCTCGTAGTAATCTGTAAAGAAAGTCGTTGTGTCAGTTTTCCCTATGGATTGGTCAAACTTAGCTTGTTCCAATTTAGTCGCCCACTGTTCAGCTTCTTTTTTACGAGAAAAGCCACTCTTATTTTTAAAGTGCCGTTTGCCAAACTCATCATAGTAACTAACACGAACAGCCCATTTGCCATTTTTCTTTTTAATACTTGCCATTTTAATTTCCTCCTTAAATTTCACCTAGGCGGGTAGAATTTTAAGGACTTGTAGGCATCACCTCCTTAGTTGTGATAATATTATGTATGTAAAAAGAGCGGAGTAATCCACTGGTTTTTATTGGTAGCACATCCATCTTCTTGGCGGGAGCGGATGTGCTTTTTGTAACATAAACATTAGTCTATGCTTTTTCTAAATAGTCACCGACCTCGATGGTTGAACTTAGCTCAGTGCCAGTTATTGCATTTAAGTCAACATCTAGATGATGATAGTGAGCTGGCACTTTTTCCGGAGTGCCAAGATATTTTTGACTATTAATGTTAGATAATGCAGAACTCATTCCTAACAGCCCCGTATAAGTCTTTTTTTCTTCTACATATTGGCTTTTGTATACAGTAAAATGTTCTTCAACTTGCGTTGCCGTGACAATTGCCTTTTTTAGTCCCAAGAATCCTAGTGATTCGTGTGTTTCAGGGTCAATAATATCTTCACCGTCGCTTTTACCAACGACATTATATTTGGTACCTTTAATAATATCTGCATCTTTCCCTCCTTTACCAACAAGTGTAGTATCATCTATTATTTTAACAATTCGTAAATCCTTACTCATTTTTCATTTCTCCCGTTCTAATAATTTTTGCTTCATTTCAATAAATGGAGTAAGCTGTGTCATCAAAAATGGTTGTGTAAGAACTTCATCTTTTATAGATGAAGTTAATATTTTTTCTACTTGTTGATACAAAAAATCCGTATTGGGAGATTCTGCCAGCATGTTAACAATAATTGACAAAGATTCTCTGGATAATTTGTCATTTTGTTCTTCAAGATTTTTAATTTGATCATTATACTTGTCAAATTCCAACTTATTTTGTTTTACTTGACGTATTAATCCCTGTCTATTTTGGTCTGAAAGTGCTAAATTATCTTCGATAGATTTATTTTGATTGACTAAATCTTGATTACTATCGCCCAACTGTGTAACGTCACCTTTTAAATCGTTAATCTCAGATTTTAAAACAGTGGTGTTATACCATTGTGCTACCAAGATGACTGTTACCCACAGTGCAAGCATTGATGGTATAATAAAACGCAGTAAAAAGTTTATATGGAATCCCCCCAAAGCAACGAATCCAATGATTGTAATAATTCCAATAGCAAGACTATTTATCTTTTTCAAAGGTATCAATTTTTTCATAGCGAGGTGAAATTATGGACACTAAAAATTTGTCTAGTAACCAAATTAGCTCCTTTCTAAACTCATTAAGTTACTGGGAAAGCATTAATTTGAGGTCTACACTGCTTAAAGCTCAAAATAAGGGAATGTCAAGCGAAGATGCATACGAACAGGCAACCTTAGATTATGAAGATCCGAAAAACTTAGAGTTTGATTTTGAAAGAGCACTTAAAACTGGAATTTAAGTGCTTTTTTGTTACAACGCGAGCGGCAGGAGTCGAACCTGCATCTGTTAGTATCTAGTCAGCAACTCAAAGGAGTACTATTCTACCGTTGAACTACGCTCGCATGTTGCCCGCTAGGCTGGTAACGGGCTAAAAACATTTTACATATTTAACGTGATGTCGAAGGTCTTATCAGAATTGTTATCATCCATATTATCGGTGTCATAATGGGCATCAAACTTAAACCTTATACTTTTTAGTGACGAAGTGGAATCTAAGCTCTTAACAGGAATGGTTACATTTCCAGATTTTGTAGCACCTTTGGCGATGTCACCGTCCCACGATTCTAAAGAATCTGCTTCATGTTGTTCACCGTTACTATAAATTGCCGTCCCTTGTGTTGGATAGATGGATATGTCTCTAGTAGGCGAAATTACAAAGTGAATACGAACAAATCCAGAAGCTTGGAAAGTACCATCATTTGCTGATTTATATTTATACGAATGGGCTAATTTGTAGACCGTTACTTTATCAACTTTAACAGTGGCTGCGTTCCATGATGTATCTGAATAATTAATTTTATACGTCTTTTCATTTGCTACATTGTATGAATCATAGTCAACGCTGATAGTTTTTGAAGCTGTTGCGGCAGGCTTAGTTTCGGATGTCGTAGTTTTGTGAGCAGTTGCTTTTGAACTGGTGGTCGTAGTTTTGGAAGAAGAATCATCTGATCCGCCGGTAAACGCAGCAATTCCAAAAATTACTAGAATTACAACTATAACCCAGATCCACCATTTCTTGTACCATGGTTTCACTGCTACATAAGTATTCCCGTTTTCATCTTGAATTTTTTTAGCCATTTCAGTCCCTACTTTCTAATAAGTGCAATAATCCCAGTAATAATAAACAGGATTCCGCCAGCAATACCGAAATCTCCACAAAGTAATAGTAGGATAATGCCGACAACGATTATTGCCCAGCTAAATAAAGTATGCTTTTTGTTTAGAAAGAAGACAAAAGAAAAAGCGAGAACTGATAACAGGATTCCTAGAACTAGTTTTCCTGTATAAATACCACCGCCCCCGAAAGCATCGACAAACGCAGCCGCTCCAAAACCAGATGCTAGCGAGATGACGGAAACAATCATACTAACTACAGATAAAACTATTTCTATAGTCCTTTTTCTGACCTCATTATTTGATGGGCTTACCATCTTATAGGTTTGACCGTCTGCTCCCTTTATTTTTTTTGACACAACACAATACCTCCAATAAATTTCAGCTTTTACCGACATCCGTATCTGGTCTATAGTTAGCTAATCAGCATAATACTCTCTAATTTTGATGATTACATAATCCTCCATGAACGATGGAACTTCGAATTCCTCCATAAAAGTGTATGGATCTGCAAATTCTCTTTCCATATCTCGAAAATAAATAGGAATCAATATATCGATAGCTCCGCGGTTAGCCTTAGCCTCAATTGGGGTTTTGGCAGTCCCACTGTAATATAATACCCCAGAATCTTGGTTCAACACATGTGAGGCTTCATGTGCAGTTATATACGGTAGTTGACGTTGCTTGTACCATTTCGTATTAATTACTATTTGCCTGTTATGAGGATTTGACCCAGATGGGGTGTGTGAAGAAAAATCACCACACAAAGTAATTCCAATTCCGTGATCGAATACGTAGTCTAACACCTCTCTAAAATAGTCAATCATTATTTCTACCACCTCTCAAAAGACGTTTCATCAATTCTAAGTCTTCAGGAGGTATTGGCTTACCTTCAAATGTCATAATGACATCATCATCAGCAATATCAACGTGTTTTGGTTTTTTTGAAGTAGAATTGTCATCCGTTTTTCCTAATAAGTAATCAACAGAAACATTTAGAACATCGGCAACGGCTTTTAAATTATTGATACTAGGCTCTTTGACTTTCCATGAATAAATAGTATTTTTGCCTAAATTCGCCTTGTCGTTAACTTGGGTTAGACTAAATCCGCGTTTTTTTGAAACTTTTTTTATTCTATCCAATACTGTCATATCAATGATTTCTCCAAATTCTATGACAAAACAATTAGACTTAGACTAATTAATTGTTGACTATTTTTAGACTAAGACTTATTATTGATTCATCAAGTAATTAAGCAACAAAAAATATACCTATCAAAACAATAACTTTGGCGAGAGATTGCGATAGTAGTAGGTTTTAAATTGCTTATTTCGTATGCACTCATTTTAGACTAAGTCTAAATATAAGTCAATAACTTGATGAATAAATTACGAAAGGAGGAATAAAAATGCCAGAACAAACAATCGAGGATGTCGCATTGGAAATTGAAATTAAATACAAAAATGCATTGAGCCGCCACAAAATTTCTCAAAAAGAAATGGCTGAAATGCTTACCACTAAGTCTGAAAAGGTCACACCGTCACAAGTTAACCGTGCGATCAAAGGTGGTAACGAACCCAAGTCAAGGCGGATTCGGTCACAAATGGCCAAAATTTTAGGAATTCAATGAAAGGAATGATCACATGAATGATTTAGTAATTATGAAGAACCAGCAAGCTGTTACTAGTAGCTTGCAAGTGGCTGAAACGTTTGAGAAAGAACATCGTAATGTATTAGCAACAATTGGGGGTCTGCTTAAAAATAAGCATACCCAACACATGTTCGCAAAGGAGACATATATTAACGAACAGAACGGTCAATCTTACCCAATCTATTATATGAACCGTGATGGTTTTACTTTGTTAGCAATGGGATTCACTGGTACTAAAGCACTTAAATTTAAACTTCAGTACATTGAAGCCTTCAACTTTATGGAAGAACAAGTAAAATTGCCAACATCCCCACGAGAGATTGCCAGATTGGCGCTGCAAGCCAATGAGGAAACTAATCAGCGCCTAGATAGCGTGGAGGGCGATGTGAAAGACCTCAAAGAGAACCAAGTTATTCCTAATCCTGAATATAGTGCACTTAGCCGTCGGGTTAATCAACGGGTGTCAGAAGTGGCTCACAGTTATGGGCATATCACACAGAAGCAGCGTGGCGAGCTGTTTAAAGACATTAACGGTGGCATCAAGAAGATTGCTAACGTGAGCGCTCGGTCAATGCTACGCAAGAAGGACTACCAGATGGTAATGGACTTCATTAATGATTGGGAGCCGTCTACAGCAACTAAGACAATCATTCGACAGACGTCACTTCGATTAGACAAGGAGCCAGCATAGGAGGTAAAACAATGGAATTTGAAAATGTACGTGAAGCACTGAAATTCTTGCTTGAGTATAACGATACGATGTTGAACCCTAACCTTAAATCTCGGGTTAATGGTGGTAAGTGGGAGCCGAGCGCAGTTAGCGAAGTTCAAGCGACGAACTATGACGCTTTAGCACAAGCAGCTGACATGCTTGGTATGAGCGGCCTTTACTTAAACGAGCAGCCAGCATAGGAGGTGAAGCAAATATGAGTAAATGGGACACGCGAGCATTTTTAAAATCTGATAGGTTTTCAAAGGCCAAATCAGAAATAGAAAAAATCCTGTTTAGCAATGATCTGTCGTATAAGGAGGCCTTTCAGCTAATAGGCGCTATCCAATCAGATCTTGAAGCCAAACAGGAAGAAGAAAAGGTTAATTAATCGGGAAAGCGTCCCGAATAATGTTCGAGGGCATGCTTATAGTTATCTTCGAATATTTCGATTCCTAATCGAGCATCGTACGTATAGTGATGAGATTTAGCCTTATCTTTTTCTTCAGCAATATCTGAAATGGTCATGGCTTGAGCGGCATATAGTGCCATTTCATGTTCGCGATGAGAGCTTTTCATATTTATCACCTCGATTAATTGGGATAACAAAATTATACACCGAAAGGAGTGGCCAGGATGGACAGTTTGGTAAGTGCTTTGTCGAAGCTTTTCACGCAAGCATATGAACAGGGAGTTGCGGACGGGCGTAATCAGCAGGCTGTTGATCACAAGATGATTGGACGCAAAGATTTCTACTCTGAGTTTGGAATCAAGGTTGATTCATTCGACAAGCACTATCGCGACAAAGAGGGCTTCCCAAAGCCAGAAGAAGATGGCAAATGGTACGCCCCAGCAGTCGAAAATGGTTATTGAATCATCAGAATTTAAGTAACTAAAACCTAGGCGGGTAGATGATGATTCAATTCATAAGGAGGAATTGCCATGGTAGAAGTAGCAGTATTAACCTGGGCGCTAACATCCGTATGGTACAAGCGCCGGGAGATTAGAAACTGGTTTGGAATTTAGGAGGAAACAATATGTATGAAGAAGACATTGAGCACGCGTTAAGAGCACGTAAGTATAACGCAATTCGTGCAGATGAACGTGAGCTGATTAACGCTATCACATACGATACAGACGGAATCATTAAGCGGCGCCCGTGCTTTGGCTATTCGGAAGAATTTATTGGTGAGTTGCAAGAACACGATATTAACGTTTGCGAGCCAGATAAAAATTCTGATGAGAACTGGACGTTCACATTGCCACCAATGTATTAGGAGGAATGATCATGAAAGTTCATGTAGGTGATCGAGTGAGTTACAAGGCTGAATATAGTTGTGGTCAGCTGATAAGAGAAGCCGGCGTTGGCAGAGTAGTTGAAATCAAGTCAATTCCGTTCACGTTGCGCACAAAAAAAGATGTAGCTGTAGTAAAAGAGAATGGCCAGCAATTTGAAATCATTACTAATGGTATTCAAGTAATTAAGTAGGAGGAATGATCATGCAAAAAGTATCAATTTTACCACTCCACGAGTGGAAACGAGCGCAAAAAAAGCCATCGCTAGTAGCGGCTAACGATGGACTAATGGAAGAGATGATTAGTACCAACATTTACTTTATTCCAAAGCAGTCTCGTTTGCAAGCTAAAAGACAAAAATACTCCCTACTGGAGTGAATTACAAGAGTAGGGAGAAAGAAAACAATTCAAGGTGTGCGTATATATTAACGCTAACTCGAAATGTTTGCAAGTACTAAGAAAGCGAGGACAGTAGTTATGGATAATCCATTACCTTACAAAGAACAACAGGATTGTATTCTTCATGGTATTACACGGATTGCATTAATCGATCCACAAGAATTAACTCCAGAATTGTGTCTAATCGAAAGTAATATGGCAATGGCGTTTTGCTTGAATTCATGGATGTTTAATAGGGGGCTTAAATAATGGCGAACGAAGTAATTAATCTGCCAGACTACACGGTGGACTATCAACCGGTACCAATCAAAATTAACAACTTGGAAGGATTGCAGGCGTCCATTGCGCAATATGTATCGCTAAAGCCTAAATTTGAGTACGAAAAAAGCTGCTTGAGTATTGGTAGTACCCGTGTAGCGAAGACGCTTAATAATTTTATTTTCGAGTTCAATTGTACCCCAAAACTGTCGTTAAGACAACGTTTCGCATGGAGGTGGGCGAAATGAACGGCTACGATAGCTGGTTAATTGACCAAGAAGAAGCTGTGGAAGGCTGGCGCGATGATGAGCCTACCGAGGACGAGCTGATTGAAAGTGGCGTCATTGCTGATGAGGAGAAAGATGAGAATGATTAAAGAAGAGACTGCGGGCATGACGCTCGATGAAATGGAAGCCAGGCTTGAGCAGGCTACCCGAGATAAGAAGGCCTTTAAAAAGGCCATGCTAAAACCACAAATGGAAGTTGATAAGTATCGAAAGGCCATCAAGACGGTAGATGACCAAATTGACCAACTACAAGAATTACAGCGAATGGCAATGGGTGATCAAGAACAAGTTGATACTGAGTTCTTTCACTTCAAAATGGGCACCGTTAACCCTAGTACGTCTCGTAACTGGAACATTGAACGAGATAAGGACGCGACACCCAAAGAGCTTACAGCAGTCTTTGAACGTTTTGACGATACATTAATCAAGACGACCCGAAGCGTGAATGAGACCGAAATCAAGAATCGGCTAGCAAATGGCGAGTTTTATGTAACGCCTGACGGTAAAATTATGGACTCAAGTCTTAATGCACTGCCGGGATACTCCGGATCACTCAAGAAGCCCAAAATTTCCGTAAAAGCTAAGGAGGACTAAGGATGAATGAGAAGCTTAATCTGATGCAGAAACTTAATAAGGCTGCTAAGTCAATTGGCGCGGTTCATAAAGACGGTAAGAATAGTTTCCAGAACTATGAATTTCAATCCGAAGGAGCTATCAAAGCTGCGGTTGAGCACGCAATTCAAGGTGTTGGAATTCGAATTATCCCGAATTACGAGATTATCAATCAATATGATAAAGCCAGCAAGAAGGGCGGTTCAAACCACTTTGTTGACGTCATGGGGACGTTCTTAATCACAGACGGTTCAGAGTCACAGACAGGTTCAATGCCCGGAAGTGGCCAAGATAACGGTGAGAAAGCGATAGCTAAAGCTTGTACAAGTGCTCAGAAGTACTTCTACAAACAGCTTTTTAACATCACTGACCAGGAAGAAGATCCAGATACAACTAACAGCAATGCAACTGATGGTGAGCCGCTTATTGATAGCCAGCAAAAGAACCGCATAGACAGACTGTTTGAGGCTCTGGCGGGAGTGACAAACAAGGATAAGGAATTTGTTGCTAAAGCTTACCTCAAGAAGGTTGGCAGCGTTGATAAGCTGACACACAGTAGTGCTAACACGTTAATTGAGTTGGTCACTAATAAATTAAATTCGTACGTTGACAAGGAGGACCAATCAGCATGAGACAAATCACTATTTCAGGAAACTTAGGTAAGGACCCCGAAGTGCGACAAACGCAAAGCGGTATGCAAGTTGCTAACTTTAGTTTAGCAGTAAGGCAGAATCACCCGGATGATCAAGGCAACTATGGCACTGACTGGTTTCGATGTGCTGTCTGGGGTAAGCGGGCTGGAACGATTGAGCGATATTTCCATAAAGGCAATCATGTTTTGGTAACAGGTACGTTTGAAGTTGATGAATACAACGGACAAGCACAGCTAGGAGTGAACGTCACTGATTTTGATTTACCGGATCGTGAAAGTAACCAGAGTAAATCACAGTCAAATAATCAAGCGCCACACCAGCAACCAGTGCCTTCAGCTGGCGGCCAAATTGATATTACGGACAATGACTTGCCATTTTAAGTTGAGGTGATCGTGTGGAACTGCTACCGACTAAGTTAATTGAAAAAGATGGCGAGTGGTATCAGGTTCAGAAGCTCATCCATAAGCCTAATCTTGACCATGTTGAGACGGTAAGTGGTTCTGCTGACGAATACTACACGTACTCGGAATTAGCTGACACACGTAAAGCTAGGCCACAACAACGACGCTTGTTCTTCGCGTTGCTTAGTGACATCTATACGTGGTCAGGTATGCCGACAGACTTCTTGAAAAACTTGTTTTATTTGCAGTATGAGTCATATACGTTTGGCAAGCAGATTAGCCTGTCAGACACCACAGAATCGTCTGTGAGCGATGCTAACCGGTTACTCGACCTAGTCATCGACTTCATGTTTGAGTGGCACGTGCCGTTCAAGGAAGGCTATAAGCTATTGCCACGTGAGCAAGAGTATTACCTGTTCCAGTGTTGCCGCCATCGAGTTTGCATGATCTGCGGTAATCGTGCTGATATCCATCATGTAGACGTTATCGGAGCCGGCTTGAACAGAACACACGTTGACCACACCAAACGGCACGTTATGGCATTGTGTCGAGTCCATCACAGCGAGATTGAGCAAATTGGCTCCGTGGCATTTAGTGCAAAATACCACGTCCCAGTAGATGGCATAAAACTAGATAAAGAAACGTTGAAACGAATTGGCTTGAAAGGTAAATACAGCAGTGACTAATACACCGGGATGAGGTGAGAATCTTGAAAGAAGTTTGGAAGAAAATAAGAGGATACACAGGTTACGAAGTATCAAATTTAGGGAGAATCAAATCTAATGGGAGAAAAATCATTCAATCAAATGGTCATCCGATGACCTTGCCATCCAAAATATTAAAGCTCTGTGTGTCAGATCGTGGATATTTGTATGTAGTCTTGACAGAAAACAAGAAGCATAACACTAAAAGGGTTCACCGATTGGTTGCAGAAGCGTTTATTCAAAATCCATACAACAAGCCACAAGTGCATCACATAAACCATGTTAAAAGTGATAATCGTGCAGATAATTTGATGTGGGTGACTTCCAAAGAAAATGTGTCGTTTGAGCAAGACAGAACTTTTTATATCAGAGATAGTCATGGAAGATTTTTAAATGTTCGCGTGAGAGGAGAGGACAAAATGGTGTTTGTATTATCGGATAATAATGCCGTAATCGCTGTATTCTCAAACAAAGAGAACGCACGTACCGCCAGAAAAAAGCTTAGAGACCAAGAAATAAAGATTACAGCTGTACCGTTTTGTCACAGTGCTAAGTTGAATTGAGGTGATATAGATGAATAACCTTTTAATTAGTGAACCACCATTACAAGTTCTACCTACACTGGCAGTAAGAGTTGGGTTAAAAGAGGCAATCGTATTGCAACAATTCCATTACTGGTTACAGCGTTCTGGTAATAACAGAGATGGGTATAAATGGATTTATAACAGTTATGATGAATGGCACAAACAATTCCCGTTCTTTAGCAAGGTGACGCTACGAAGGACAATCAATAGCTTAGAAAAGCAAGGATACTTGATCAGTGGAAATTATAATAAAGCCGGTTTTGACAAGACTAAATGGTATCGGATTGATTATCAGCGTATGAGCAAAGCATGTGATCAAAATGATCATACGAGGTGCTCAAATCGATCACATGCAGGTGATCAAAATGAGCAGACCAATACCAATAGATTACCAGAGACTACTACAGAGACTACAAATAATAAACGTCCCAACTCAAAAACCGAGTATGGACCCGATGATCCACCCTACAAAGTAGCAGTCCATTTGTTGACCAGAATTAAGCAACGGCAACCTGACTTTAAAGAACCAAACTTACAGAAATGGGCTAATGACATCCGTCTAGCTCATGAACGTGATCATCGTGATTATGGAAAATTAGATTGGCTAGTAGATTGGTCACAGGATAATTCATTCTGGCAAGCAAACATTTTGTCGGCAGGGAAGTTACGAAAGCAGTATGACACGCTCATTGGTCAGGCTGAACGTGATCGCCCGACTAATGTTGCGCCACAAACGCGAGAGGACTGGTTTGGCTAATGGAAAATGTAACGAAGTTATTCAATCAAACCACGATTCAGAAAGTAGTAGCGGCTAGAGGAATTGATACAACTAAGTTGCCGACCAAAGAAGAATTGGATCATCAAACGATTGACCGTGCCAATGCTAGCGTGATTGCTAACCGAAAACGATATTACTATCGTATGTCAGTGTGGTCTGGCGGTGTACCGTTACGATTTAGCTTTAATGATTGGCAAGTCGATAAACAGCCTAATCAAGCTAAAGCTAGAGAACTTGGTAATCAAGCATTTAAGTTAGCTAGGCAATTAGAGACTAACCAGTTCAACGTAGCACTTGCAGGCGGACCCGGCGTTGGCAAAACATCATTAGCGCTAGCAATTATGTACCAGCTAATGAGCGTAGGGCAGACAGCAATGTTTGTCTCAACAGCTGAGTTGCTACGGCTGGTTAATGAAAAGTATGAAGCACCGGATGTACGTCAACGTTTACTATACATTCTAAAAGATATGCAAAACGTTGATGTTCTAGTTTTAGACGATTTTGGTACTGAAGGCGGTAAGCCAACTGAAAAGGGGTTCTACAAGCCAGTACACAAAGATTTGCAGACACTGATGTATCAAGTGGCGAATGCACGTTGCGATTTTGATCATAACGAAGTCAAACATATAACCATCATTACGACTAACAACACACGTAAGCAATTAGAAAGTATGTACGACGGCAAAACAATTGATCGTTTATATACCAAGGACACTAGCTGTCAATTGCTGTTTGACAATATGGAAGGAGTCAGAAGTGTATGAGTTGTGAATTATGTCATGGTAGTAAAGTCGTTCAGCAACCACTTGGGAGTTATGGTTTCACGTTTGGACCATGCCCGAATTGTACGAATGAGATACATGCTCATTACGAGCAGGAGCTTGAAAGGAAGTTAGTCTATGGCAAGCAAAAATTGGCTTAAAGAGCTGGAAGCCATTCATAAGCTAGAAGCGAGATATGGCAGCATGGATAACGTGCCACCAAGCAAACTAGCTAACCTGCATAAGATGCCCGGAATTAAGGCCGTATCAGGCGATTACACGGAGATTACGCGTACCCAGTATAATGCCATTAAATTAGTCATGAAAGGCAAGCAAGGTAAAACTAGGACGTCTCGGGAGCTAAAACACAGTAACGCTTGGCTTGATAATCGTATTCGTGCGATTGACGAAAACAAATACTACATTACGGAGGACAAAGATGCCTAAACACACTAAGAAACGTTCAACGATTAAACGGAAGCACCGGCGCATGAAGCAACATGCCGAAGCAAACAAAGCTAAGACGCTGGATAGTAAGCAATTGGCCAAGGAATATGGGCCGTACAACATTCGCAAGCGGGCGTTTGAAGCGTTCGGGGAGGGCTGAAAATGGCTTATATATTGATGATTAATAGTGATGTGGCAGCTGTATATTCCAATAGACAAGCCGCTAGAAAAGATGCGAAACATTTCAGAGAAAAGGGGCAGAACACGTCAATTATGACTGTTCCTTACCATAAGCAAAGTATCTTGGAATGAAACTAAGCAAGGAGATGGCGGACGATGATTAAGTTTAGAGCGTGGGACAAAGTTCAGAAAGTCATGATGGTTCCTAGAGACATGCAAACTGATTCAGATGGCAACATCTTCTATGTTGAGGCTAGGAGCTTAGACGGTGAATATGATGAAGGTGACCTGGATGTATTTGAGCTGGAACAGTTTACCGGTCTGACAGACGTGAACGGCAAGGATATCTATGAAGGCGATATTTTAGAAAATCGGAAGTATCGGTCAATTGTTAAATTTGCTAGAGGCAAATTTTTAGCTGACGTAGTTGGAGTTATCAGCAGATTTGACCTTATAGGTGAAATTCACGGTTCAAAAGTTATTGGCAACGTTCACGCTAACCCAGAACTGCTGAAAGGCTGATTTTAAGACATTTATAGAAAGCAAGCGTCAAATTTCCATTTTTACATCTTTTTTATAAAAACGTAAACAGGAGGGACACAAATGACTGACACCGAATACGCCAAAGCAATCAAAGTGAAAGCCACAGTTGCCAACCTGGAAATGAACGCGGCACTAACAACTGAGCAACAGGCACAAATTGGTCAGGACTTCATTGCTGACATTGCGGAGTTGAGTGATCGCGAGAGTAAACAAAAAGCCGCCTACTAGAGCGGCTACTGACATCTATGATAATTAAACTGACAGTTAATTATATCACAGAGGAGTGGCTGGCTTGGAAAGAACGACGAAGAAAATGGTCGAGAAGTACCTACGCGAATATCCACTAATTGATGGCCTAATTGCTCGTGAGGAGCTCAATATCATGTACCCTTATCAAGAACCTGACGAAAACGTTGGTGGTGGTCGTGCTCAATATAAGAAAAACGCTCCAACTGAGTATGCTGCTATCTCCGTGGTGGACAGCGAAACGATTCGAGCATTTCAGCATCGGAGAGATGTAATTGATCAGTGTTTGGACGAATGCGGTGAAGATACCGAAACACTGATATGCGAACTGTATTTTAGAAAACGCCAGCGTTACTCGGTTGAAAGCCTAGTAACTAATGGAATGATATTTGTTAGCAAGAGCAAAGCTTATTATCTAGTTGATAAGTTTATTGCCAAAGTAGCAAGCAAGCTTAACTTGTATGACGTATCTGATTTTGGCTAGTTGGAAAAAAGTTGGAAAAACTAGGCTTGAAATCGTGCTAAATTGGTAGTATGCCAAATGTGATTGACGTGCATGAAGTAATCCTCCAAATTACAGACTGGTAGTCGCTGTGGGCTAATTGGTAAGCCACAATGGAATGTAGGTTCGAGTCCTACCGGCGATATTTATGATCTAATTATATAAAAGAGCTTTCTAAATTAAGTGGTGATAATCGTGTCAAGACCAATTCACAGCAAGTACGGGTACGAGCCGCCTGAATGGGTGCAGGCTGATTCCCGGCTAGATAAGTGGTACAAGGATAAGAAGCGTCGTGCTAATAAGCATGGCGCTTTTAGTTTGGAAAAGAAACGGAGGAAGCAGCATGCCAAGGACAAGAAGATGCCGCTATCCTAACTGCCATGCGATGGTTGCTTTCCCTGACCACTATTGTCAGCAACACTATGAGCACGAAGCTGAGTACTTGGCTAGTCGGCAGCGTTGGGCACGTAGCAATGACAAACAATACACACACAAGTACAACACGGTCACGCGTTATCGCAATGAGGATAAGCGTCAGCAATACAACTTCTATCGGACAAGGCAATGGTCACATCTAAGACAACAAGTCCTAGAGCGTGACCATTACTTGTGTGCTTACTGCAAAGTGCAAGGCGTCATCACACCTGCTAAGACTGTGGATCATATTGTACCGATTGAGTTTGACGAAACACTGAAAGCTAATGTTGATAACTTAGCTGTTATCTGCAGTAAATGCCATCGTGCCAAGACGGACTGGGAAGAGGCATACTATGGCACTGGTCAAGGCAACGAGTTGCAAAGCGTAACGCCGATCAATGATGTATCGTCAATCGTTATGTTAATGGATAAGGAGTGAAGGTATTGAAATCATATTATATTGAATCAATCAATCTGTGGATTATTCACTTCAATGGTATCCTAGACCAACAGCAAAAGGATGCGATTATAAACATGTGGCATAAGCAAATAGGTGCCACTGATAAAGTTGTGGTATTAGATAAGACCATTGCACCTTTAGAAGTGATTAGTGGCAAGCTTACTTGGATGCAGAGACGATTACTAAAAAGGTTAATCCGGCGTCATGGATTAAATAAATGAGAAATAAAGTTTGAAATAAGTTAAATCAATTTATTGGCACTTGTCGTTCGATTTGAGCGGCTTTAATTTTATGAATGTAGTTAGTCACGATGAGAATTAAAACAACCCCCGCCCCCTAACACGTCCCAGGAAGAGCACACACATTGGCGTCATTTTGTGATAGAAACAATTTTTGAAAATTTTTAGGTAGGGGGGGGTCACCCAATAATGAAAGGAGGTAGATAAAATGAAAAAAACAGATAAAGACGTCAACGGTGGTCAATTAACACGTACACCTCCAGCTTACTTAGGACGGCAAGCTAAGGTCGTTTGGCGTCGATTAGTGCCTTTTTTAGAAGAAAATACCCCGGTTAAGCGCATTGATAGTGGGCTTGTAGAGCAATATGCTTCCCAATATGAGATTTATCGCAATGCGTATAAACATATTCAGGAAAACGGTGAAGTCCAAGCGATCTATAAAACGTTACAAGATCAGACCGGTAAAAAAATTGGTCGAGACTTCGTGGGTTACAAGCGTAATCCCATGACACAAATTTACGATTCAGCGGTTAAAAACCTGACTAAACTAGGCGCTGAATTAGGATTGTCGCCAAAATCGCGCAGTGATTTGTTGAAGCTGAACTTAGATGATCACAAAGACGAGCGAAGTATCAGTGATCGCATGAAAGAATTTCTAGGAGACTGATAATGAAGATTGATTTAACACAAACACATGATGTTATTGGGGCTTATCAATCATTAGACTGCTCAGCAATTCGCCAGCAATACACTGATCCGGGCACAAAGTATGCCTTTGACGTCCTCGATGAGAAGGTAACCACTGGCTATCTGATTAAGCTAGCGGCTTTTCGCCATATTCGAGACTTACAACGGCAAGGTAGCGTTGAATTTCCCTTTACTTATTCGGTTAAGAAAGTAGATCAAGTGCTTAAATTTGCTGCCATCTGCCCGAACGTTGATACGGGTGAGCCAACTAAGCTTATGCCGTGGCAAAAATTCATTATGGCTATGCTGGTTGGCTGGCGTAATGATGACGGTGGCAAGCGTTTCTCACGAGCAATTGTTTCCGTTGCACGTGGCCAAGGTAAAACTTATCTAATGGCGATTATCACTGCCTATAGTTATTTAATTGAGTCATTGGGATTATCTAACCAAGATTACTTAGTATCTTCTATTAATTACAAACAAACGAGCAAGATTCTAGGCTACATTAAGTCGATGCTAGCCAAGATTGCAACGATTGAACCATTTAAAACACTAATTAAAGATAGTGGATTGGATACACGGACACTTTCCTCACAGGCCGATCAAGTCACAATGAGCAAGACTAATAATAAGTTACGGGCAATCAGTCACGAAGCCGGCCAGTACGATAGCTTTCATTTCACAACGGCTATTTTTGATGAAATTGGCGAAATTAAGACACGACAGAAGATTTCTAAGATTGTATCAGGGCAAGTTAAGGTGCGTAATAAGCAATTTATTCAAATCTCGACTGCATATCCTGATCCAACTGTGCCATTCCATGATGATGAACGTATGATTCAGCAAGCTATGGAACAAGATTATTTGCGCGATGCTGATACATATTTGGGGCTTATTTGGTCGCAGGACAATCTGGACGAAACTTATAAGCCTGATATGTGGGTTAAAAGCAATCCCTTGCTAGATTTACCGAGCCAACGAGAAGTGCTGCTAAACGGCTTGACAGATAAGCGTGATTCTGACGCTTTGTCGGGTACGCTCAACGATTTCCAAAATAAAAACCTCAACTTGTGGCTAGAACAATCGGCCGACAGCTTCTTAAAACTACCCGACGTTGAGCGAGCTATTATATCATCATTTAGTTTTGATGATCGGCAAGTCTATATTGGCTTTGACTACTCGATGTTTAGTGATAACACGGCGCTAGCGTTTGTATTTCCTTATCGTGATAATAATGACAAACCACGATGGTTTATTTATCAGCATAGTTTTATCCCCTGGCAGAAAGCTGGTTCGATTGAAGCTAAAGAAAAGCAAGACGGTATTAATTATCGGAACTTAGCTCAAAAGGGATTTTGCACAATTAGTAGCCATCCTCAAGGACTAATCAATGATGAGCAAGTTTATCAGTGGTTACTCAACTTTGTTGAACGGCATCGGCTGGAAGTTGTTTTCTTTGGCTATGATGCGTGGGGGCTAACACCTACAATCAAGCAGCTAAATTTGAATTCTGGTTGGCCGTTGCAAGCCGTTCGGCAGCGGACTAGTGAATTGAAGGATCCAACTAAGTTTTTGCAGACAATGTTTGTTGAAGGGTCAGTTGACCGCTTCGATGATCGAATTATGGAAAAGGCGTTATTAAATGCTGAAATTTATGAAGACAAAATTGGTATTCAAGTCGATAAAGCCAAGGCCACACTGAAAATTGATGTAGTTGATGCGTTAATTGACGCCTTATTCCAAGCCATGTATCACTTTGAAGACTTTTCAGACGTAAACAATCCTGACAAACAGGTCGAACGTATGAGTGAAAAACAAGTTCTTGAATGGTTTAATAACCCGGAGTCAGGATTGCTAGGAGATGATATTGATGATTTTTAAACAATTTTTTGCAACTATCTGGCATTATTTTGATGTACTATGTTTCATTCTAGGTATGATTGCTGGGGTATATGCAGCCTTTTTATTTGGGCAGGCACAGGGCGTTCTAGCGATTGCCGTAGCTTTATTTTTAGTAGGCTGGCTTTCAGAAGTCGTAACAGCTGGCCAAAAAGGGGGTGATTGATAATGCCCTTTTTTGAACCACCAACGGCAAAAAATAATTCAGTTAGTATTCAAAGCGTGCCAGTAGAAGACGATAATATTGTCAACTTTTTGTCGCCAACTGGTAGTAATGAGTATGTTAGCGCCAAGGATGCTTTGGAAAATTCAGATATTTATTCAGCGGTTAATCAAATATCTGGAGACTTAGCCACGGTACAATTAATGGCTAATATGCCACGAGCGCAGGGAATCCTAAACAACCCTAGTACGACAGCTAACGGTCACACGTTTTGGCAGTCTATGTATTCACAATTGTTATTGGGTGGTGAATGCTTTGCATATCGTTGGCGTAATCCTAATGGCTTAGATCTACGCTGGGAATATTTGCGACCGAGCCAAGTGCAAACCTACTTATTGGATGACGGTAGTGGCTTAACCTATACGGTTACTTTTGATGAGCCTAACTTGGGCGTTCTTCAATATGTACCACAGTCTGACATGATTCATATTCGCTGGGCTAGTACTGATGGCGGTATGACGGGTAACAGTCCATTAAAAGCATTATCGAATGAGTTACAAGTCAAGAGTTCATCTAACAGTTTAACGCTGGCTGCACTAGCACGTTCAATTAGCGCTCCTGGTGTCCTGTCTATTCAGCACGGTGGGCTGCTAAGTGAGAAGATGAAGGCCAGCCGTTCACGTAACTTCATGAAACAGGTGAACAAGTCAAACGGTGGCCCGGTAGTTATTGATCAACTTGAAGATTACAAGCCGCTAGAAATGAAAGCCGATGTTACTAAGCTGTTAAGCCAAACGGATTGGACGAGTAAGCAAATTGCTAAAGTTTTTGGCATTCCTGATAGCTATTTGAATGGCCAAGGTGACCAGCAAAGTAATATCGACCAAATTAAAGGCATGTACACAAATGCCCTTAATCGCTATTTACAGGCGATTTTAGCTGAGCTGGATAATAAGCTTAACGCTAAAATTACGGCTAATATACGGACTGCTGTAGACCCATTGGGAGACTCATTTGCAGCCACACTATCAGGGCTAGCTAAAGATGGCACGATTGCCAATAATCAAGCAACTTGGTTATTACAGCAGACTGGTTATTTTCCGGATGAAATGCCTGATGCTAAGAATCCAACGACACAACAAGTTGTGATTCAATCAGGAAAAGGAGATGATAATGATGACAAAGAAAGTGATGATTAAAGGCGATATTGTTGATGATCAAACAGCCGGTTTCTATCAGTTTTTTGGAATGCCAGCAGTATCACCTTCGGGTGTTGCTGATATTTTAAATGATGACAGTGGCGATGACGATGACGACAGTGATGATGAAGCACTTGAAGTAGACATCGCTTCCAATGGTGGCGATGTTTTTGCGGCTAGTGAAATTTACACTATGCTAAAGAATTATGCTGGCAATGTAACAGTTAATATTCAAGGCTTAGCAGCTAGTGCGGCAAGCGTGGTTGCTATGGCTGGCGATCATATCAACATTTCACCAACTGCTCAGATTATGATCCATAAAGCCTGGTCACAGCCAGCTGGCAATGCTGACGATTTGGAACATGAGGCCAGTATTTTAAATGGTATTGATCAATCGATTGCCAGTGCTTATGAAGCTAAAACTGGCATGGATCAAGCTGACTTGCTACAGCTAATGGCAAATGAAACATGGTTAACCGCTAGTGATGCCGTCGATAAAGGCTTCGCTGACGAAATTATGTTTGCTAATGATCAACAATTGCAACCGGTGAACGCTATTTCACACATTCCACCTAAATCTGCAGTTAATAAGCTGCTGAATCTCATTTACAAGGCTGACAAAGATAAAACTAAGCCGTCTAAAGAAGAAAATACTACTAATAGTCAATCTGCTGAATTACGAAACAGCAAGTTGGCTATTTTATTTGGAAAAAATCAAAAGGAGGCCAACTAATGGCTAATATTAATACAATTAATGATGCTTGGATTGCCCAAGGGCAAAAGGTATCAGACTTGAACGACAAGTTAAACGCAGCTGTCCTTGACGACAGCTTTGACCAAGAAAAATTTAAAGCAATGAAACAAGATCGCGACAATGCGGTTGCCCGGCGTGATGCTTTACATGAACAATTGGAAGAAGAACGCAAGGCTCAAGAAATTGCCAATATGGATGATAAGGACAAGACTCGACTTGATGATGACGAAGAAGACATCAAAGCTAAGTTTATCAAGAACTTCCAAGGCATGATTAAAGGTGACCCGAAAGTTATGAACTTGGTAACCTCCTCTACCGACGAAGCTGGTAACGCAATTGGTTTGACTATTCCTCAAGATATTCAAACTGCAATTAATACACTGGTTCGTCAATATGACAACCTTCAACAATATGTTAATCGGGAAGCTGTTAGCACCCAGACGGGATCACGAGTTTTTGAAAAATGGTCAGATGTCACTCCATTGATTGATTTAGATGATGAAACAGCCACCATTGGTGATAATGATGATCCAAAGCTTACTTTGATTAAGTATGTAATTCATCGTTATGGTGGAATTACGACGGCAACAAATTCATTATTGAAAGATACTGCTGACAACCTTATGGCATGGCTTACCCAATGGATTGCTAAAAAGGTTGTTGTTAGTCGTAACACTAAGATTATTGAAGCCATGAATAATGCGCCAAAGAAGCCAACCTTAGCTAAGTTTGATGACATCATTGATATGATCAACACGGCTGTTGACCCAGCAATTAAGGCAACATCGTTCTTGTTGACGAACACGTCAGGATACAATGAGTTATGCAAGGTTAAGGACGCTATGGGAAATTACCTATTGCAACCAGATCCAACCCAGCCGGACCGCATGATTGTCCGCGGTAAGCGAGTGGTTATGATTGCTGACAAGTGGTTGCCAAATACTGGGACGGCAGCGGCACCAGTTTACCCATTGTATTATGGTGACTTATCACAAGCGGTTACTTTATTTGATCGAGAAAATGCGTCATTGTTAACGACTAATATCGGAGCTGGCGCCTTTGAAAAGGACCAAACTAAGATTCGTGTGATTGATCGTTTTGATGTTGAAGCTACTGATACGGAAGCCTTTGTTGCAGGTTCGTTTAGTAAAATTGCTGACCAAACGGCCAACTTTGCGGCGAGTGCTGCTACAACGACTGACGGGAAGTAATTAGCCAACTATGTCGCCAATAAATACACAGTACAGTGACAATCTGGGCGGCTAAGTAAGGATGTGATTAAAGTGGCAGCCGATTTAAAAACATTAAAATCATCTTTGCGAATTGACGGTAATGATGATGACGAGCTGCTAAAAGACTACTTGTCTGCAGCCACTAGCTACATTAAGCAGTCCATTGGTGATGAAAACGGTGTTACTGGTTTTTATGAAATGGAAGGCGTAAATGACTTGTTTGAAACGGCTGTTTACGCCTTAGCTGGTTCATACTGGTATTATCGGACATCAATTACTTCAAACACTGTTAATCCAGTCGATTTAGTTGTTGATTCGATCATTGGTCAATTGCGAGGATTGTATAGCCAAAAGCAAGATGAGGTGAACGACAATGGCAATTAATAGGTTAACTCCAGTTGACTTTAACCAACGTATACAGATTGGCACTGTTAAAACTGTTCAAAATCCTATTAATGGGACTAGTAAACAGACATTTGTTAGTCAGTTTAGTTTATACTGTGCACCCTATACACGATCAATTGCGTCTTCGTATCAACTCACAGCTGAACAATTGGAGCAAGTAGTGGTCATTATTAGGCATAACCCTAAAGTTTATGAAGGCATTAAGTGTCAGTATAAAGGTAAACTTTACGATGTCATCAATGACAGCATAGATGATTCTAGTAATTATCTATCTTGCGATTATTTGACGCTAAAGCAGGTTACTAAGGGGGCCTAGCGATGGCAAACGATGATATGGCCGACCAATTAGAAAGTTGGCTTAAGAATGTTCACAAGCTAGTCCCCGATGAATCTGAACAAGAGAAGATAACCGCAGCTGGTGCTAAGAAGTTAGCTGATAACTTAACCGAAGCCACGAGAAAGAAACACTATTCGAGCCACAAAGACAAGAAGTACGGACACATGGCTGATAATATAAGCTATAACAGCAACGATATAGACGGTGAGCATGATGGAAGCTCGATTGTAGGGTGGACTAACAAGTTCCATGACATGAATGCCATGCGATTAAACGATGGTACCAAGTACATCAAGGCTGATCACTTTGTTGACCAGAACCTAGCCGACTCACAAGATGATGTCTTTAACGCCATGCTAGAAGAATATAAGAAGGGGGACGATGACTAGTGTTATTACCAGTATCACAGGTATCCAGCCTAGTTAACGCCCTCAATTTAACGTGGGTTGATAAAGTTTACCTGAATGAGATACCTAACGAAGATTTAGACAACACTGATAGTACAGTCATGCTACTGCAAGAGACCGATTCAAGCCCGGCCTACCTTGCAAACAGCACGTTTAAAGGCCTATCCATGGGTGTTGAAATTCAAATCTTTTATAAGGTTGACCTAGAAGATGACTTTAATCCATTGGAAGCTGAAATAGCTTTGATGAAGAGTTTTAAAGCGGCCGGCTGGTTAATTGTATCTAGTCAGCACCACACAACTGACCCGGATACGAACCAGATAACCAAAACAATTTATGTAACTAAGAATGAAATGATTTAAAGGAGAGATTCATAAATGTCAAAACACAACATTGTAAAAGCAACTTTTGCCTTGCTAGACGATAATGGCGACTTAATTAAAGACGCTGTCAAAGGTCTATCTACTGACGGGATTTATGTTGCTGACCACCAAGGTGAAGGTTTCAGCAAAATCGACGTGTCTACCATTGAAGCGGCCGGGACACCTGGTTGGGGTAATGGACAAATCAAGCGGACGGCTTATGGTAAGTCTATGCCTACCTTGGCCTTAACTGCCTTAGACTTAGACTTCAAGATTAACCAGATGCTAAAGGGGTTCACACAAAACGCTAATACCGGTGCATGGGTAAGACAATTGCCTAAGCCACACGTTGCGATGATTGCCGAATCTCAATCATTGGACGGTGACATCTCAATTTATGAATGCTTTAACAATATCGAATTCGTTGAAGAAGCATCTAACAACAGCACCGATACCAACAATGAAGCTGCCTACTCAACAGCCCTAAATGGTACTGTCTTAACGCCATTGAAGCCTAACATTTTCTTAGCTGCCAATGGGGTACAACAGCCTTATATGATCGCCAAATCAAATGATGACAAGTTTGATTTGGACAAGCTTTATGCCGAAGTATTCGGTGGCTACACTAAGTCAACGACCACTACAACGACCGTTAAAGGCTAGTAACATTTAAAGGCTTCCCACTAAGGGTGGCCTTTTAATACATACAAACTAAATTAAAGGGGTACAAATAAAATGAAAATTAATGCTAAAAACTATTTCAAAATCAACAAGACAGCCGATGTAACACCAACTAACAACATTATCAAACTGGCTACTAAGGTTCAAATTGGCATGCTAGAATCGCAGGATACTGAGAAAGAGATCACTGAACTAGACGCGATGAAAGATGGTTTAGAGTTACAGGAAGAAATGGCTGACTTTGTGCAACTGGTAATGGGATACACTGACAAGCAGATGGAAACGATTAATGATACCGTCTCAATCGAACGGTTTGGCGAAGGTGTTGGTTACCTAATCATGCGGTTAAATGGTATCTCAGACGATGACATTAAGTTGTCTGAACAAAAGCAACGCAAGGCAATTGAAGATGCTAAGTCGTCAAAATAAGCCGGCACAAGCGTAACAGTGAGATTAAAAAGGAAGTTCTAAAGTTGAAAAACCAGCAGGAGGACTTTAACCTGCTAGCGCAACAACTACTAACCGAGGGGTTATCACCAAAAGAATTTGATGATAGCTCCTTTTTTAGTATGATGGCAACTTTGAACGCTCGTAAGAAGGAAGACCGACCTGAACTGGTTGATCCACTAGAAGCCATTAATCAAACATATGGCTTATAAGCGCTTGTGCCTAGACATATTAAAACAAGGAGGTTAAATAAATGGCTAAGAAAGTAGTCGGTCGTGAGATGACCAGTAAAGTTGGCTTAGATAGCGCTGAGGCTGTTAAATCACTCAAGCAGTTAACTGCTGAGGTTAAAGCCAATACTAGTGGTTGGAAAGCCCAAGAGACGGCATTAAAGTCAGCCGGTGAGTATCAAAAGGCAGCCGCAGCTAGGGTAGATGGGCTAGCCAAATCAATGGAAGCTCAAAAGGCTAAAATTGATGAGTTAAAGTCCCGTCAATCAGGCTTAAACAGAAACACTAAAGATGGTGAAGAACAATATTTAAAGCTGACTGACCAGATTAACAAGGCTAGTCGGTCATATGACTCAATGGGTGGTCAACTAGATCGGGCTAAGTCTAAATTACAGTATTACAACAGCGGACTTGCAGACTTACAAAAGGGCTATAAACAAAGCACAGCATTGTCTAAGTCCTATGTTGAACGCCTAGAAGCCGAAGGCAAGTCCACTGAAGCTAACAAAGCACGTTTAGGCGGTTTGAAACAGGCTTATTCGAACATGGAGGCTCAATATAAGGCTCAAACTAGCGAACTTGAACGTATTAGGACTGCCAGTGGAGCTACTAGTGACGCTTATAAACGTCAGCAAGTGCGTGTTAATGAGACCGCAACAGCCATGGCTAAAGCTAAGACTAGCCAAAACGAGCTACTTAAGGCGATGGAAAAAGAGCCACATGCGTTCATGCACGGTGTTCGGTCTAAGCTTGATAGCATTGATGATAAAACTAAAAAGACATCTCATTTATTTGGCACAATTCTAGGTGCCCATCTAGTCGCAAACGGAATTACTAACGCTATTGGCCAAATCACTGCTAGTTTTGGTGCTTTAAAAGATTCCGTTGTGCAATATGATAATAAGCAACGTACAATGACGGCCACTTGGACTACCTTAACTGGATCTAACGGAAAAGGTAAACAAATGGTCAACATTGGCAATGAGTTAGCTTCAGCCTTCAACCAGAACATTAATGTGGTTGATGAACTTAACCAGAGTTTTTACCATGTGTTTGACAACGCGCCACGAACTAAAGAGTTAACTAAGTCTATTTTGACATTGGGTGACACGCTTAATTTAAGTGATGAGAATGTTACTAGATTAGGCACTAACTTCACTCATATGCTATCAAGTGGCAAAATGCAACTTGGTGACTTTAACATGATTAATGACCAGTTACCAATGTATGCTGGCAAAATGTTAGAGTTTGAAAAGAAACAACAACATAATAGCAAGTTAACCATGTCAACACTACGTGACCAGATGAGTGCCGGTAAGATTAGTGCTAAAGATGCCGAAGAAGTTATGAACTCACTTGGTAGCAAATACAAGGACGCCTCAGAGAACTTAATGAAGACCATACCCGGTATGGAACGGTCCATTAAAACTCAAATGCCGGCCTTACTAAGAGCAGTATACAAGCCAATTGCGAATATGAAGTCACCATTGATGGGCCAGTTTACCAAGCGGATTGGCAACAAGGATACTAAAGCCGAGTTTAAAGACGTTGGTAGTGCTTTAGCCTTACAAATCAAAGACATAACTAAAGCGTTTGCTGGTAAAAAATTTAATGTTGGTAATAGTCTCGATAAAATGTTGGCTAATCTAGCAAAAGGCATTGATAAATTAGGTGCTAACATTGTCGCTCATAAAAAAGATATTAAATCATTATTTAGCTCAATGAAGACTGCTTCTAAGACATCATTTAATGTGTTTGTGCAATCGCTAAAGGATATTGAACCAATATTGAAGATTGTCGGTGAGTTTGCTGAGAAACACCCTAAAGTATTCGCTGGTTTAGCTTCTAGTGCTTTTGTAGCAAGTAAGGGTATATCTGCATTAAAGCTAGCATTCAGTGGCTTAGACTTGGCTAAGGGCCTAGGTGGCAAGCTTAGCCGGATTGTGTTTAAGCCTAGGGTTGATGGTAGCGAAGGTAAACGAGAGCTAACTAAATTCGCAGGCTGGGTTAAAAAAGCTAGTATTGGCACTGGTCGCTGGTTAAAGATGGCTGCTAAAGTAACCACTGGTAAAGCCAAGAGTTTAATCAGTGGTTTATGGGCCCACACTAAATCAGTTGGCAGCAAGATTGGCAGAGGATTGAAATGGACGGCTAAAGTCGCTTGGAAGGGTGCTTCTAAAGCAGTCGGCCTATTATGGAAGGCTACTAAAGGCACTAGCAAACTGATTGGCAAGGGCTTGAAGTGGACGGCTAAGATTGCTTATAAGGGTGCTTCTAAGGCATTCAGTGTGCTAGGTGCTGGTATTAAAACACTAGGTAAATCATTTCTATCATTGGGCAGGTTGTTACTACTTAACCCAATTGGACTAGTTTTAACTGCTGTGGTCGCCCTAGGTGCAGCCTTTTACGAAGCCTATAAGCACATTAAACCGTTCAGAGAATGGGTCAATAAGACCTTTAAATCTATAGTTAACTTTGGCAAAGGCTTGCTAAAATGGGGCTCTAAGGCTGTTAAAACAGTTGGACACACTGTTAAAAACATTAGAAAGAAATTTGACAAATTTAAATCTGGCTTTAAAAAGAGCTGGAACAAACACTGGAATGCTATGACTAGTAAGTTGCATAGTGCATGGAATAGGTCATATAAGCATACTAGAGAGTTCTTCAGTAGTGTTGGTAAGAAGTGGAACGGCTGGAAGAAGAGCTTTAAGAAGAGCTGGTCAAATCACTGGAACAGTACAAAATCTGGCTTACACAATGCCTGGAATGGCTCATACAAGCACACTAAGCATTTCTTTAGTAACATGGGTAAGAAGTGGGTTGGCTGGAAAAAGAGCTGGTCACATAGTTGGAATAGTCATTGGAACAAGATGCGGTCTAACTTGCATAGCTACTGGAATAAAGACCTGAGCCATACTAGAGTATTTGGTAAATCCATGGGTCACTGGCTATCAAAATTCAAAAAGTCATTTAAGGGTGGCTGGTCTAGTTTAGGAACCGGCGTTCGTAACATATTTAAAGGCCTATGGAAAGACCTAAAGAAGTTTGCTAGAGACGGTATGAACGATGTTATCGACCTTATCAATGGTGGTATCAATGCGGTTGATAGTGTTATCCATACATTTGGTGGCAAGAAGAAGACTATTGCTGACTTGCATCATGTTCATTTTGCCGAAGGTACTGGTATGTTTAGTGGGTCACGGAATCCAATTACCAAGCCTACTATGGCAATGCTAAATGATGGTAATGACAGCCCACAAACTGGCAATAAAGAGATGGTCATGCTGCCTAACGGTGACTCAGGCATTGTTCAAGGACGTAACACTAAAATGCTGTTACCCGCTGGATCAGAAGTGTTAAGCGCTAGTGAGACAGCTATGTTGATGAGTATGCAAGACGTGACTAAGTACGCTAAAGGTACTGGCTTCTTTGGTGATATTTTAAACAGTGTTACTAATGGTATCTCAGGCGTGACTAGCTGGGTCGGTAAAAAGGTTAAGGGACTAGAGAAGTTCTTTAAGACCGCTGAAAATATCATTGCTCACCCGATTAAGTCACTTAAAAACCTATTTAGCTGGTCTTCTAAGGGCATCTCAGGTGTCATGAGTAACATTGGTCACGGCCTATTTAATGGCGTTGAGAAGCAAGCTAAGACGTGGTGGTCAACCCTATGGAACGGTGTCAGCAATAGTCTAGATGGTGGTTCTTCTAAATCTAGTGGCCTGTTAGGTACCATTAAAAAGCAGGTTGGTGGTGACTTTTGGTCATTTATTAGTAAGCTAGCTGACATGTTTGGCGATGATGGTGGTGGATCCATTGAGGGCGGCGCTATCACTCATAGCATGATTAACAAAGCCCTTAAAATGACTAAGGTTCCTCGTGAATACTGGTCTAAGATGCAGTCAGCCATTATCAAGACTGCTGATAGTGAAACTGGTAACCGAAATATCATGCAAACTATCTCAGATGTCAACTCTGCTAATGGTAACCCAGCCGGTGGCCCATTGCAGTTTACCAAGACAACCTTTGATGCGTTTGCCTTTCCGGGACACCATAACTTTAGATCAAGCTTCGACCAAGTGCTGGCGTTTCTTAACAACAGTGACTATCTTAATGCCACTGGTAATACCTCAATTTGGGGTCATGCTAAGTATGACTGGCTTCATAGTGGTCCACAAGGTCATAAGCGGTTTGAGAATGGTGGCATTATCAACACTAACCAGTTGATTGAGGTTGCTGAACATAACAAGCCTGAAATGGTCTTGCCATTGACTAACAAGAGTCGGGCTAACCAGCTAATCGCACAGGCTAGTCAGGTTGTAAATGGTAACAATGGTAGTCAGATTGCGTCTAATAGCAGTGAAAGTAGTGAGAAGCTTGATAAACTAATCAGCTTAATGTCAGCCATTCTAGGCAACATGGGCAGTGTTCAAGCAGTCATTGCTAAGTCAGACGTAGTTAATGCCGTTAAATCGGATAATAAGACAGCTTCACAGTATAGTCAAATGATGGGGTACTAATATCCCAGTAATCAAAGGGTAGTCCTTAAATGGGCGCCCTTTTTACATAGCTAAAAAGGAGGTTAAATCGTGACCTTACAACGAGATGATTTTGAATATGCCGGTTTAAATAGCCGGGACGATTTACAGGTTGAAATGGGTAACGTGGTATTACCTAGTGCACCGGCCATGGCTGAACAAGTGACTGATATACCGGCCATGTATGGTAACCAGTTTAATGGCACGGACTTTACCAGTCGAACAATTAGCATTCCAGTGTCAATCTACTGTGCTGATAATCAAGACAGATTTAATCAGATAATGCACAATTTAAGCGGGTTGTTGTTAAGCGATGACCCTAGTGATAATGGCAAAGAGTACCCACTAGTATTTGGCTTTGAACCTAAAGTAACCTATTGGGGGCATATTACCGCGATCAGTGACCCGGCCCCGATTAACCCGGGTATGTATGACATGTCACTAACCATTACCTTTGTTCAGTCTGACCCACGGGCAACCTTACCACAGGTTGAGAAGCCTTTAAATAATGGCTTAAACACGATTACTGTTGAGGGCACCGCACGAACAGCACCGGTTATTCAGGTCGTACCTAAACGGGATTTAAAGCACATTGGCTTTACCCTAAATGGTGGTGAATACGGGCTAGGGCCAGATAGCGATGAAGACCAAGCAGTGGCGGTACAGCCTTATACGCAGGTTGTTAACAGTGACGTATTAAATACCATGGCTGAATGGACTAATGATGCCAATGCCATTGCTCAAATGAAGACCGCTGGTGACTACATTTATCAAGGTGAAGCTGATAGTAACCGAGATACTCAAGTGTTAATGGTCAAGCTAGCTAATGGGGTTAAACAATATGGTAGTCATCAACCAGGCTGGTATGGCCCCGGTGTTCGCTTTACTGGCATGACTAATAGTCTGACTAACTACCGAGTTAAGACTAGAATCCACCATATCAAGCACTCAGGTACTCATAATGGGCGTGCAATGGGGCGGGTGGAAGTCCTGTTGTTAGACCCTAATGGGGCTACGATAGGCCGATTTGGTCTAGCTGACAGTGCTGGAGGTGGTACACCAACGTGCTACTTACAAATCACTAAGCCGGGTGGTGCTTTTGCTGGTGGTGATGGTAAGCATAAGACACTATTTATGGGTAAAGGCCCCTCAGGTAGCTCTAGGAACGGCCGTGACCAGAAGATTAAAATTAAGACTGGCACCACGACCAAGACAGTGGTTAAACGGTCACGCAACAGGCATGGCAAAGTAACCACTAGGACGATTAAGCGTAAAGTTAACAAGTATACAACGGTGGTCAACAAAGAAGAGAAGTCGGCGCTAAGCACTAGTTGGCTAGAACTCGATTTAATCAAAAATGGCAAGGTGTTTAGCTGGTCAATCACGCAATACTACACCAGCGGCAGGCATAATGGTCAACCATGTAAAGACCCTAAACGGTTCCTGATTGTACACGGCACATTTGTTGATAGGGATTCAAAATATCAGTCAGATTTAGGTGGTATCGGTGGGGTGTTCTTTAAGCACTCGATTACCGAGGATGACCAAAAGGTGGGCTATGAAAACCCTTATCTATCAATCACTCATCTAGACATTTACCGAGTTAATGATGTGGCTCAGGACGCACCTAAGTACATTGCTAATGCCGGTCAAGAGATTGTGCTGAATTGTGAGACAGATAGCACCACAGTGGGTGGTAAGCTAGCTAGTCCAATCTGGTCAACGGACTATCCTAAATTAAGCCCGGGGGTTAATAACCTGACGATGATTGGTGACTTAGATGACGCACAAATAACGCTTAAATATCTACCCAGATTACTATAGCAACACTTTAAAGGCTTCCCAATTAAGGGTGGCCTTTTTACATAACTAAAATAAGGAGGTTAACAGATGGCTTTAAATAACCAGTATTTAATCCTAGATTCAAATTTAAAGCGGATTGGTACCCTGACCGTTGATGGTGCCACTAAGTTCTCTAACGACAGCGTCAAGATTCAACTAGCCGACTCAGACACAACTAGCACTAGCTATGATGATGACGTTAATGTGGGTACTAATGACACGTTTAACGGCACGATTAACCTAAATGCCCAGTCTAAGAAGTTCGACCATCAAGGCTCATTAGACGTGATTCAAGGCCAACCAGACAGTGACAAAGTCGTGGCTGGTAACAATCTTGCCTATTATGACGAGCTATCAGGCCATTGGTATGTCATGCGCATATACAGTGTGGAAGAGAACAATACCGCAGCTGTTAAACACGTCACAACGGCTAACTTTACCAATTTATGCTTGTACAGTTTAGCTCATCATTATCCTATAGCTACTACTGCCAGTGCAAGCACGATTCAAACAGCCTTTAATCAGTGTTTTAACGCCACTGGTTGGACACTAGACTATCAGACCACTAATGTCATGACCCCGACAATTACCATTGATGGTAAAACGAAAGCTAGTACATTAGTACAGACACTCATTCAAACCTATGATGTTGAAATTGACCCTTATGTTGAGATTGATTCACAAGGGAATATCACGAAAAAGGTGTGTGTCATTACTGACCAGTTGAATAATGATGTGGTTTATAACGAGGCGGTATTCGGTAAGAATATGACTAGTATTAAACGGACAACCGTTTCAACACCTGTCACTAAATTGATTCCATACGGGGCCAACGGTAGCACGATCGCAGTGGTCAATGATGGTAAGCCCTATATCGTTGATGATGAGGCCAACCAGAAATATAACCCTGATTGGCAAGCTGGCCTGTACTATGAAGCCATTGTTACTGCTAATCAGATTAGTAACTCAGCCGGTTTAAAGTCATGGGCTAAGGATATGCTTAAGCTATACAACCACCCTAGAACGTATTATGAGGTGAATGTAACACCCAACTTTAATCCGCCATTAGGTGCCACAATTAGATTTAAAGATGAGTTAATTGAGCCCGTATTAGACGCTAGTGGCCGGGTTATTCAACGGACAATCAGCTTTGCTAACCCTTATGGCAACACGGTCGGCTTTGGTGAGTATACAACTGTTCAAGCAGCCACCCCAGCATGGATGATGCAGTATCAAAATGCACTCAGTAAGGCGGTTGATGAAGCTAAGAAGGACGCTAGTTCGATTAAACCGGTCGCTTTAACGCCTGACGGTAACAATTTCACTGATACCACCCAGACTAAGCGCTTAATCTTACAGGCTTGGGAAGGTAGCACCAATATCTCATCATACATTGACAGCAAGGGCTTTATCTGGCGCCGTTATAACACTGATGGCACAGTTGATAGTAGCTATAAACAAACGGGCTACTTAATCAATGCGGACAGTGATGATGTTGGTACCTTACATGGCACGATTGAATCCGACTATATCCAAGATGACCCGGAGATTAAGCTAGACACCACTGGTATCAGCTATTTAGGCGTCTATGGCCCTGATGATAATGGGGCGCATTCAGCAACTCAATATATGGCACGTTTAAGCAATGGTCAGTACCTAACTAGTCGTGCTCGTGATGACGGTGGCTCTGGTGATACCATGTTTGCTTTACAGGATAGCAAGTTTGCCGTGCAGTCGGTGATGTTACAAATCCATGGACAACATGGTGGGACGTTCGGCGTGCAGGAGGTTAATAACACGGTCTATATTTGGTCGATTGTCAGCTTAAAGAACGACCATAATTATATTCTCGTGCGGTTCCCATATGTAGCTGGCGTTACTTTACAGCCTACCGACAAGCGAGTGCAACAGGTTATGCCCCTTAAAGGGTATGGCCGCATTAACTATGACCGTCAACACGATATGGTCTCAATCGGTTATAACGATGGTAGTACCGATATTCTCAAAGCTAGTGACCTGTTAGCAGGTAATTACAACGTGTTATACAACTTTAATATCACGGATTATGGGATTGATTTTAATAAGAATACTTACCAATCTGAATGCTTAGACTTCCCTTACTTTTACTTTGCTGCCGGTGGTGGTGAAGAAACAAATGAGGACCCACATAAGGTATGGGCATTAAATGTCGTGCATAAAGGTGCTGAGTTTGAGGTTTATCTGGATAATGACCTAGACTTTCCTAACTTGACCGATGAAAACCGTGAAGTTGAAACTTGCAATGTCTTTTATCAAAATGGTCAGTCTTATATGCTGTTCACGTTTAACACCAATGCCTTATTAATTAATCCGGCTTCGATGGAACGTGAAAAGGTGTATACCATTCCAATGATAAAACGGTCAGCAGCTAGCACGATTGATAAGGGGACGATAAATGACAATGTTAATACAGGAGATTAAAGAAAGGAGGTGAATTAAATGGCTGAATCTAATGCAACTCAAGTCATCTTAACTGATGACGGCATTAAAATTATCAAGGCTCAAAATACAGCCGATAATGCCGTTGGTGGTGTTACCAATTTAAACGATCCAAATTTAATGAACGTCATTGAAAAGCAAAACAATATCACGCAATTTGCTGGTTTAACATCTCAATATAACGTTCTTGTACAGAACGCTAAAGATGACGGGATTGACACAACTGCTGTAACTACAGCTTACAATGACTTAAACAAGTTCATGGCTGACGTTCTGGCAGACCCTAACCACGCCAGTGACGTTGATCGTGTAGCATATAAGAAATATCAGGACGCTTACAATGAAGAATTAGCAAAGATTCAAAGTGCTTTGCAAAATAACGCAAACAATAAATTTAATAGCGCCGCAAGCGCTACAAGTCAGGCAGCATCAACAGCTAATGCTGCTAAATCAGCCGCAGATAGTAATTACGCTTATGCCAATTCAGAGATAGCCGTACAATCTACAGCTACTGCTAAGGCTCAAAGCGCTGCCGATAATGCTTTTAGCCAAGCAAAAACAGCTATTGATACTGGTAACGCCACTAGTCAAGCAGTGACCGACCTAAAAGACGGTTCAACTATGACGATTGCTGAACTAGCAAATGGGTTAGGAACTAAGGTTGCAAACTCAGACTATGCTAGTTACAAGGATCAGACGGCCAGTCAGATAGGGGAGCTAGTTACTAACGGAGCTTTCTCGGCTTATAAACAAACTACTGCTGACTTGATTTCCGAGAAGGTGTCTACTAGTGCTTTCTCAGCCTATCAAGCTACAACTGCCAAGGCAATTGAGAGCAAGGTTGAATCTAGTGATTTTAACACGTATAAACAGCAGACTGCTGACGCAATTACTAGCAAGGTAGCTAATAGCGATTTTTCAACTTATAAAACGCAAACAGCTAATGATATTGACCTTAGAGTAATCAAAAAGGACTTAATTGATGAAATTAACCTTCAAGCCGGTAATTCCTTAATTTCATCTAGTGGTCAACTGACATTATCTGGTAAAACTATCTACTTTGATACGGCTAACCCCGTAATAATTCCTAGTGCAAACATTGACTCACTCCTTGTTGGCAAGAAACTAAGGGCGGCAGACATTTCGGCCAACACATTTAGTACCAATAACGAAACTTTCACCGTTGATAAGAATGGTGCCATAACAGCTAAAAATATGACACTTATTGGTGGCACATTAACCTCGCCAACAATCAATGCTAGTACGATTAATGGTTCAACTATCAACGGGACAACGTTCCACGGTGGCGACATTATTAGCAATTCCAATAACACCGCTAAATATTATCCAATGAGCATTGACTCCTCAGGAACCTATAATTCAACCACTATTAACAATGTAATAGCATTAAGGGCGTCAGTACAATCAGGTGCCATCATTTATGATTATCGTTCTATGCTTCCAAACGATAATGGAAAATATATTTATTCTAATACCGTGATTAACGGTCAAGGGGTAACCATTGAATCTGGCCACACAGACACCAAAGACAGCACTTTTAACGCTAAACGAACAGGTAGCTCCTATATCAGTTTAACGCCCAGCGGTGGGTTGATGTTGAGCGGTCCCAATTCCAACATTGATTTCGCCGGTATGTACATGAACCCTTACGGAAACATTGTCGGTAAGAGTTCATCTGCTTACTGGCAAGTGTCTAAAGCAGGTAACAGTAATTCAGGTGGCGGAGTTACGGCACGCTTTGGTATTGATACAGGTGACAAAGGTACAATTAACTTTTATCGGCCACTATTTGTCGATGAGATAGGTGGGTTCACCTCTAGTAACGGTCACGCTCTATTTATTCATGGCGATGATAATGGAACTAGTGGTAGCACGGGTCAAATGATATTTAGAAAAGATGGCAGAAGTGCTCAGGTTGTATCTGCTTCTATTTATAACAGGACATATTCTAGTGGTTCAAGTGTAAATGTCACAAGTTGTGGGACTTTAGGACGTATCACATCTGCAAGTAAGTACAAACTAGACATCACCAAAGAAACTAGTATATCACCAGCCAATAGGCTTCTTTCTATTGATATGTCTAGCTGGATTGACAAGAGCTCAGCCGAGTTACTGGCAGACTCAAAAACAAATGGTACTGAGCTATCAGAGCCAGAAATAAATGTTAATAGACACTATGGTCTAATTGCAGAAGACCTTATTAAAGCCGGACTAGATGAGTTTGTGATTAAAGGAGACAAGGGTCAAGCAGAAGGTATTGAATATGACCGCCTATGGATTACTCTTATTCCAAAGATACGCCAATTGTCTAACGACCAGATTCAAAATAAAATGACAATAGCTAAGCTAGGATCTGAAATTGAAGAATTAAAACAAGGAAGGTAGCTAAAATATGAATGCAATTCAAATTACAGGAAACAATCCACAAGCAGATGGGACATGGAAGGTAAGCTATAGTGCAACCTATGATGACAACCTTCATATTGAGGGTTTTGTATATGTATCTCAAGATGAAATGAACAATATGAGGATGCGAGACTTACCAGACTACGTTAGCAATAAAATTGTCTCAGAACTATCAAAAGGGTCACCTTCTATAGATTCTGTAGGTACTACTGATGATAGTGTTACAGTTAAAGCAGAATAATTATTAGGAGAGCGCCATTATCAGGAATGCAATCTATTGCTCGTACAAGAATGCTTAAGGTATTAGAGAATCCGCTCAAAGATTATTCAGAATCTACTCAGGAACTTATTGAAGCTGTTGTTGCCCGTGATGATGACGGTAATCCAATTAAGAGCGGTCAAGGTCTAAAGATTCAGCCACGTAAAGAACAAGAATTTTTAGATACAACCAGAGTATCCAGAAGAACATTGTATCTCGTACCTTTCTACAGAATACTAGAACAGCAAACACACAGGAGGCTTAAATTATGAATATCGATGCACAAGCTTTAATTAACAAGCTAACGAGTAACTATGCCCAAGCAATTGCCGTTAAAGACCAGCAATTAGCAATGGCTCAAGTTCAAATTGACCAGCTCAATGCCAAGTTGGCTGAGAAGGAGGCAGATAAAGATGGCGAAAACGCTTAGTTTTACTGATACTTCACCACAAACGGTTAAGATTGGCGATACCACCACTAGTTTTTCGTTAATTTGTGGTAATGATAATGTGGCAACGGACTTAACTAAGGCCACTTCAATTACTGTTAAACTGGGTAATGCTAGTGGCTATCTTAAATCGGCCACAGTTGACCCAGCTAGTTTAACCGACCCAACGACTGGTCAAGTTACCGTTACCTTTAACGCTGACTTGATGACTAGTTTACCCGCTGGTAGCTATGCCATTGAAGTGTGGGTGGTTGATCCTACCGGGACGTCAATTTACCCTAGTGATGGGTCAACTGGTTTTACCATTACTAATAACATTCAAAGTGCCAATGGCTCAGTTATTACAACAATTGCTTTTGATGACTTTGTGGCAGCAATGAATAAAGCCGCAAGCACGATTGCCAAGGGTGATAAAGGTGACACTGGCCCACAAGGACTAAGCGGATTAACGACAACCGGATTGCCGAATGGTACTGACCTTAACCAGTTAGCAACACCTGGTGTTTACAATCTGTGGCTTAAACAAATTAAAAACAGCCCGATACCTGGAAGCGACCAAGGGGCCATTCTTTCAGTGTTTGGGCCAAATAAAGATAGCGACTGGATGGCTCAATTGCTCCTAACTTTTTATAGTGGTGCATACTATAGAGCAGATTCTGCCGCTGCTATTAAAGCCGGTAAAACTGCTTGGAAAAAATTGGGGGAGTCTAAGGTATCCGATGCGATTACAGCATACAAAGCTGCGCAGGTATCAGCAGATAAGGCACAGCAGCAAGAGGAAAATCAGACGTCTGCGCCGGAAAACACATTAAAATAGGAGGCAGACAATTGAATAAGCACAAGCTAAAGGCACTCATCTTAATGGTGGGGGCTATTTTTATGGCCTTTTTAATGGTCAATGTTACCAGTCAGGCGGCAACTAGTCGTGACCAAGGGGTTGATTGGTCTAAGTATAACGGTAATAGTGGGACATTCGGCTATAGTACCGATAAGTTCGTATTCTCACAGGCGGGTGGCTTTTATGGTGGGACTAACATTCCTCAAACCACTTATGCTAGCCAAGTTAAATCAGCTATGAAAGCTGGTAAACGAGTGCACACCTATTTGTGGGACGGTGTTGGTGGCAATATGACCAATGCCAAGGCGATGATGGCCTATTACTTGCCACGTGTTAGGACGCCCAAGGGTAGTATTGTCGCACTAGACTATGAGGATGGGGCTTCTAATAGCGTGACAGCTAACACTAATGTCATTCTAGCTCAAATGGCCCTCATTAAAGCGGCTGGTTATACCCCTATGTTGTATTCCGGTAAAGCTTACCTCAATGCTCATGTTAATGTGAGCGCCATTGTTAAAGCCTATGGTAGCTGTCTATGGCTAGCTGAATATCCGGACTACTTGGTTAGAACTAGCCCTGATTATAACTGGTTCCCTAGCATGGACGGCGTGGCTATCTTCCAATTTACTAGCATGTATAAGGCCGGCGGATTAGATGGCAACGTTGACCTAACAGGCATTACTAAATCAGGCTATACGACTGCTAGCAAGGCTAAAGCACAGGCCGACGTTAAGCAGGCTCATAAACAGGCAGCTAAGAAGGCCACCTTTAAGGTCGTTAAATATGACCAACGAGGGGTGTTCTACCCTAACCGGACACTAGCTGTTCGCTACACGGATTCAGACAAAGTACGACAAGTAGCTACCTATTACAAGGATGAGAGTGTGATTTACAATGCGGTCATTATTGAACACGACTATGTATGGGCACGTTACACCCGTTCAAATGGCCTGTATGGCTTCATTAAGCTAGGCGTAACTAATGGGCCAGCCTACGGGAAGCGAGCTACTGGTCAGCTGGTTAGTCATACGTATTACACAGTCAAGTCCGGCGACAGCTGGTGGTCAATCGCACAACGCAACGGCCTAAGCATGACTACGTTAGCTAGCCAGAACGGCAAGACAATTTACACCACTATCTATCCCGGCCAGCGATTGGTGGTGCAGTAATGGCACAATACGACGATACAACTAAGTTATTAATGGATATTCAAAAGGATGTGGCCGCCACCAAAACGAAAGTTGAGAACATCGAAGAAAAGCTGAATCAAGTTGACGATATTGGTGACAAAGCTGACAAGGCACTGGCCAAGTCCATTGAAGGGAGCCATCAAATTGACCGTGTGACGACCATTCAAAATTGGTTGATCGGTGTCTTGGTTAGTGGCGTGCTCGTCACGTTAGTTATTTATATCGCAGAAAAGTTCCTTTAGGAGGGAAAATAATGATTAAAAAAATTAGTTTTAAAAATGCTGACGGAAGTTTGAATGGTAAGTTGATTGCTGGTATTATTTCGTTGCTGATCGTTTTGATTCAACAAATCTTTGCCATGTTTGGTATTAAGTTTACTGGTGACTGGTCAGCCATTGTCGCTGTTATCAACACGGTATTAACAATCCTTGGTATGCTGGGCGTTATTACTGACGTTCAAACAGTAACGGCACCAACGACTGATAACGATGAGGAAAGTCAGATTGAAGCGACCGCTAATCAGGCCGCTGACGAATTACAAGCACCCACGTCTACAGTCGCTGTAGTGAATAGTTCTGCATCATCTGACACTGAAACGGCGTCAGAATCCGCCTCACAAGCAGCAAAATAGTGCTATAATGATTGTTGGCTATAACTTGATATAGAGTTTCATTCATTGTGGAGCTTGATCACTCTGCAACATTTCCCCTGCGCTTCGGCGTGGGGGATTTTTTTATGTATTACCCGCCTAGGTGTAAGTGTGCTTTTTGCTTGAGCCTAAAGCCCTTATGGAATAAGGTGTCAAGGCACGTTTAAATGTTTTTGGTGCACTTTTAAGTGCAGAAAGTCAGCATAATTTAGTATTTTTTAGCAAGAGTGCACCAAAAAGTGCACCATTATATCTATTTATACAGTTTTAAAGCGATTATGAAAAATAAAAAGTGCCGTCAATTCAACGATTGACGACGCTCAAGGTTGGTACTGATAATCAATTTAAGGAGAGTACAGGATTTGAACCTGCGCGCCGGTATTAGCCGGTTCGCCGGATTTCGAGTCCGGTGCATTACCACTCTGCCAACTCTCCATGTGGTACTCAATTAGTATAGCATAATTTGAGGCCATAACAAATATTTATTCAAAAATTCTGACAATTATTCTGGAAAATAATCATAATATCTACACTAATTAATTGGTGGTTGTAATGCATTACTCAAGGATAGAATCGCAAACCTAGAGTGAACTATAGACGAGTAGGCAGTCTAAATGTCAGTAGCACTGGTTGTTGGAATAGCAGACAAATTGAATTCATTTTGTCGTAATCAGTCAAACATGATTCAGAAGCCTTGGTAGTACAGATTTGATTATCCATTAGAAATGGACACCTTGATGCAGTGAAGATATAGGTGAGGACGACCCAGCAATCTTGGTAGCTGGGTCAAGGGGTTACGTCCAGTGAAAATAGCATTCTGTAGTAAAACGTTATGGATTCTGATACAATGACTTCGAGAAGAAAGATTTTTATGGGTGAAAGCCCAATTGGAAACTAAATGTCGGTATTTATTAGTTGGAGGCGCTTAGATATGTCAGAAGACGAAAAGCTTTATTTGGTGTGCGACGATTCACCTGGTGAGCCGCGCACGAAAGAAGAAATTGAAAATGATCGAAGACTTGATAATGACCCAATTTTACAAGCTAAAATTCGTAAAGAGATCGAAGAATTCAAACGGAAATTTGGTCTTTAATTAAATAACAATTTATGAGGCGCTTTACTTTTGTTGCCATTTTAAGCGTCGATATAGTTCTATTAAGCACATATAGTCTTGATTAGCGAATGCAACATTTTTGTTTTTGAACGGTCATCGATGTGACAGATCCTAAAACAGCCTTATAACAGTAACAATATAGAATGAGAGCCCATATTCAAACATGTTAGCTCAGATTAAGGGTAGCTGCCATGTGTAACATAACGTACAGTGGTAAGGCCCTATCGTTATTGGTATCATCTATTCCAGCACAGATGTAACATACGTCAGAAGCTAATTTGAACGTGATTGGTCCCGCTTATAATTGGGAGGTAGTTAGGTATGTCAAAAGAAGAAAAACTCTATCTGGTATGTGATGATACAGATAGTTTGCCGTTATCCAAGGAAGATATGGAAAAGACACGTAAGCTGGATAATGACCCTGTTGTACAAGCAAATATTCAAAAAGCCATGGAACAAGCTAAACAAATATTTGGACTTTAATTCAACCATAAAAATAACAATCACCAAATTTGAGTGAGTGATATTTTTATGCCTAAATTGTCCCCAGCGGATATATAACAAAGATGAGAAGATTACAAGAGGCTGGTTTAATGCTATCATACGGTGAGTAAGTTGCCTCCCGCAGAAAGAATTGTGAATATTAATGATACTAGATCATATTGATCCATATTCGGACAAGCTTCAGTCATTACAGCAATTGCGAGTGACCATCGAGATTGGTATGGATATTCAGATTAAAATTCATGATACTGAATGGTACATTGGTCCGCTACAGGGTAAGCGATTGATTTCAAAGAATAATGGTGACTTTATGCATATGTTTGAGACCGATAATCCGGATGAAGTGTTGAATTATGTGATTGACGGCCAACGAATCAGGGACCAATGGCGAGATATTGTGATTGTGTCGATGTAAGGTGTCATTTAAGAAATATAGGCCTGACGGTGTTTTCTGCACTGTTAGGTTTTTTGCGTCACACCAAAAAAAGCCGCCATCATCCGACAGCAGCTTTCCTTCTAAATTCAATTTATATCAAAAACAGGTTTTACTTCTTTTCCTGCACAATATAATGTGGCCGATGCTTCGACTCGATATAAATCTTACCGATATAATTGCCGATGATTCCCAAGCAGAATAACTGAATTCCGCCGATGAAAAGGAAGATCGTGACTAATGAAGCCCAACCACCGACACTGTTATTAAACAAGAGTTTGCGAATAATAACGACAAAGATACTAATAATTGAAGCGGCGGATAAGAGACCACCCGTCAGAGTTGCAATTTTTAGTGGCACGTCGGAGAAGTCAACGATTGCATCTACTGAATAGCTAAAGAGTTGCAACATTGACCAGTGGGTTTCGCCAGCGGAACGGGGCTGATTTTCGAACTTTAAATAAGTTGTTCGAAAGCCGACCCAGTTGAAGATTCCCTTTGAGAACCGGTTGTATTCCGGAAGCTCCAAAATGGCATCGACCATTTGCCGGGTCATCAGCCGGTAGTCACGGGCGTTCGGAATAATTTGGACTTTTGAGATCTTGTTGACGACCGAGTAGAAGGACCGAGACAAGAAGGAACGGATGAATGGTTCGCCCGCGCGGTTTTCCCGCATTGTACCGATACAATCATAATCGCCGGTTTCAATCATTGCTAACATCTTTGGTAGGAGCGACGGTGGATCTTGTAAGTCGACATCCATGACTGCGACGTAATCGCCAATCGTGTGCTGCAACCCAGCTAACAAGCCGGCTTCCTTGCCGAAGTTTCGTGAAAATGACACGTAATGAACCGTATCAGGATGGGCGGCGTTTAAATTCCGAAGAACGGTTAGTGTATCATCGGAAGAGCCGTCGTTGACGAAAACGTATTCCGTGGTGATGTCATTAAAAGCTTCCGGATTATCGGCCAGCACCTTTTCGACGGTGTTGTAGAAAATTTCAATCGTAGGTTCCTCGTTGTAGCAGGGAACAACTAGACTCATGGTTTTCATAATTATTGAATCCGACCTTTGCATTATTATTAGTTTAGTCAATGACCACACGGGGTAAAAGGTGCGACGCCGTGTCGTCAGTTGAAAATGTGGGCCACGTTTGCACGCTAATGGTAAACGAGCCAGATAGTTTCAACCAGTATGAATATCATAGCCTGAATTCAGTCATAAAGCAATCAGTTCTCAAACGACAAAAATTGTAATAACGAATAATAATGGAACTAGCTGACCCGGACGATTGATCTGATTAACAAATTGAACGATCACTAGCGCAATCATTAACACGCGAAAACAAGGCCTCACAACGCTTAATTGCGACGTGGGTCCTTTTGTTGGAATATGAATTTTGAATCGCGGATGCTAGCCTTGATCCACCATCTGTGGTCGCGAAACTGACTCGATTGGTCACCTAATGATGCAAAAGAAATGTATAAAAATCTTAACTATTCGCGACCACCGCTTTGGTCAGCTGACTCACAGCATGCACGCGGGAAACCACCAGTGAGGTCGCCGTCAGCGAGCCCTCTAAAAGGCCTAAAATGGTCAGTGGTGAGACGGAATCCCCGATACGCACTTGCCAATCAACCATGGCATGATAATCAGTCGTCTCGATTTGGAGGACAAACTGTTGACCATTCAATGCAGTAATCGTCAAATGCCGCGGTGAAAGAGCGATAATCTCGCCATCGAGGGGCGCACTGATGATTCTATCATTTGGCTGAATGCGCATCAATGGCGTTTGATGCGCTACCGATGGCAATGACTGGATGGTCCTGGCGGAACCGGTAACGGGTTGGTACAGACGAATTTGATATTGACGACGGAATAACCCCATGATTGCTCGCTCCTTACTAAATGATTAACGGTTACTTCAACTTTTCATGCCAAGCATAACTTATGGGACCCGTTTCAGGTCAAGCTAGGGCAATCATAAATGTGTGGCAACATGATATAATAGTTGAGAAATCTTCGGATAGTTAATGAACATGGTCTGAAAGGGTGGTTGCATGGATTTTGTGGATTTAACACCGATTGCCTTAGGACATACGCCGCTTGGCACGCGCAATCAGTTGCCAAAAGTACATGCGTGGCAGCTAGATTGGGACAAACTCGCACGGCTGATTCGCGATAACCAGGATGTGATGGCTCAAGTGGAAGCCGGACTCGCAGAAGATTGGCTCAATACGCATGGCACGATTTGGGACAGTACAACGGGTTACCATCGTTATCCAAATGATAACCGTGAATTTGATGATACGGTCTTCTGGGCGGCCTCCACTTGGGCAACACCGGCAATTGTGGTAACCTTTCATAATGAGATTAGTCAGGCATTCAGTTGTTACCGCGTGGGCAAGGACCCAGATTTTCATTATTTGGGACCACTAGGCCGGGCACATTAAGGCTAGCTTCAGTCTGAATAAATTGGAGGAACGAACGTGAAAGTTGGAATTGACAAGTTGCATTTTGCAACCTCGCATCTATACGTCGATATGGCAGAATTGGCAACGGCACGTCAGGAAGAACCTGACAAATATTTGATTGGGATCGGTCAGTCACGGATGGCGGTCATCCCACCGAGCCAGGATACGGTGACCTTAGCCGCAAACGCTGCTGCGCCGATGTTAACAGCCGCTGACATTGAAGCAATCGACTTGCTGATTGTTGGAACGGAGTCAGGCATTGATAACTCAAAGGCCAGTGCCATCTATGTAGCCCGGCTGTTAGGATTGAATCGCCGGGTCCGTACCATTGAAATGAAGGAAGCCTGTTATGCGGCTACGGCAGGATTGCAATTGGCGCAAGACCACGTCCGCGTTCATCCTGATAAGAAAGCACTCGTTATTGGTAGCGACATTGCACGCTACGGACTCAACACACCTGGCGAACCCACTCAGGGCGGCGGTGCAGTCGCCATGTTAGTCAGTGCTGATCCTCAAGTCTTAGCGCTGGGGACCGAATCATGTGTGCTAAGTGAAGATGTCATGGATTTTTGGCGACCGTTGTATCATACAACTGCTTTGGTGGACGGCAAATACTCATCAAACATCTATATCGATTATTTTCAAGATGTCTTCAAGGGATACTTGCAGAAAACAGGCATGCAGCCAGAAGATTTAGCAGCGCTCGTCTTTCATTTGCCATATACAAAAATGGGACTTAAAGCACTTCGAAGCGCCTTGCCATTAGTTGATAATGCGAAGCAGGCGAGCTGGCTTGCCCATTTCGAGCACGCTCGGCAACTAAATCGACAGGTGGGTAACTTATACACCGGCTCACTGTATTTGAGTTTGTTGTCACAATTGCTGACTGATGACAAATTAAAGGCCGGTGACCGCCTAGGCTTATTCAGCTATGGTTCCGGGGCTGAAGGCGAATTCTTCACGGGTGAGTTGCAACCAGATTACGAAGCCGGCTTGGATGTTGGGTTACCACAACGGTTAGCACGCCGACAACGGGTCAGCGTGTCCGAGTACGAAAAGCTGTTCAAGGGACAGTTAGCTTGGCGCGCGGATGACCAGACCATCGATGTGGCCGATGATCCTCATCGATTCGTCTTGACTGGTCAGAAGGATGAGCAACGCCAGTACTTGGATCGTGAGGCCTAACAAAAAAGCACTTGTTACTAGCAAGATGGCTAGGACAAGTGCTTTTTGTTATTTGAAATTATTAGCGATAATGACACCATCTTTGACACTCAACAAGGTCTTATCCGTCGTATCTGGCTGCAAAAGTTGAATCGTATAGCCAGCAGCTAAATTCTTTTTAAGCGACTTGGATAGGGACTTGAAATTGGAAGTGATTGTCGTGATGGCCTTCTGGTTTTCATCAGGATACGATTTGATCGTTTTTAACGATTTGACGTATTTTTTACCAGTTGGAGTAATCGTATATGTCTTAGTGGCTTTCGTGAAGGCGACGGTACCAATTGACTTATAATTTTCCTGCAACTGTTTGAGAATGTTTTCTTCATTCAACTTAGTCGTGGCAGCCTCACGCTTGGCGCTACCTTCGTTGAAAACAACTTGTGAGGAACTTAAACTCGTCGTTTTAGACTTACTCGTGCTTGAACTGCTTGTCGAACTCGAAGCAGTTTGGCTGGTGGTTGCGGCGTGTGACTGGTTATAAGGCCAGTATGGCAATTTGATCACCGCATAGATGGTGACCACCGCGCTCAGAACCGTTACGACTGTCAGAAACTTCCAACCACCACCGGTTTGACGTGCGTAAATCACGGAAAATAATGCTAATAGAAAAACAATCAAGCCCATAATGGCTAGGAACAACATGTAACCAACTCCCAATGTTTGAAATAGTATAATCATTATACCATTGAACTATCGGCCAGTTCCGGTGGAATTCAAATATTTTATCTTTGGCAGCCAGTGCAATGCCAAAATCATCACATGACCCATGACTTGTACTGGTTTGTAGCGGGGCCGGAAAGTGGAATCAGCCGTATCGCCCAGATTAATTGGCACGACCTACAATTAAACGTCTCCGAAGTGGTGATTGTTTGACTGAAAAATAAAAAAGGTGGCACAAGGCCACCTTAAATTAGTGTTTATTGATAGAGCATATCGCGGTAGAGTCCCACAACTTTACCTAATACGGAGACGTTATTTAAAATAATTGGCGCCATCGTATCATTTTCTGGTTGTAGGCGGTAATGGTTCGCTTCTTTGAAGAATCGCTTGCAAGTGGCTTCGTTCTCGTCGGTCATCGCAATGATGATGTCCCCGTTGTCAGCCGAGCTTTGACGGCGAACGATGACTTGGTCACCGTTCATGATGCCAATGTTGATCATACTTTCACCGCGAATCGTCAGCATAAACAGATCGCCGCCGAATGATTCGAGTTCCTTTGGAATTGGAAAATAGTCGGTTGCTTCTTGGACTGCGAGAATTGGCTGGCCGGCAGTAACGGTTCCAAGCACTGGAATCTGGTGGGGCGTTGTTTCGACTCCGAGGGCTTCAAAACCAGCGGGCGTGACTTCGATTGCTCGCGGCTTAGTCGGGTCCTTTTGAATTAACCCTTTCTTTTCAAGCCGTGAAATATGTCCGTGAACGGTGGAAGTCGAAGATAAGTCAACGGCTTCGCCAATTTCACGTACGGTTGGCGGATATCCTTTTTCATTGACGCGTTCATAAATAAAACGGAGAACGGCCATTTGTTTGCTTTCCGATGTTTTACTCATCTTGGCACCTCATTTTTTTGTCATTAATGGTTAAACCAATTGTAGCATAGCGTTTGCCAGCTTTCAAACAAATGTTCGGTTGACAAACACAATTAATTGATTTAGTGTCCATTTTCGTGTATATTGCTTTGATGAAGGGAGCTGCTGCTTTGATTTCAAAAGAATTAATCGCTCGGATCAATGAGTTGGCTCATAAGGCGAAAGCTGAAGGGCTCACCGAGTTAGAAGAAGCGGAACGACAAGAGTTACGCGAAAAATATTTAAAAGAATTCCGGGCTGGGTTTCGGCAACAAGTCGAAATGCTTCAGGTCTATGATAAGGACGGTAAGGAAGTTACCCCAGAAAAGGTCCGCCAGGTTCAACGTGATCGCGGTCTCCGGGATGATTAACCGATTTCAGGAAAATTTGCCAACTGACAAATTTTCCTTTTCTTTTATTATTAATTTGTGTAGACTAGTTTAATGAAGACTGTAATAAGGGAGGGGAATGACTGTGTCTACTGGAATTTGGATTTTAATCGTCGTGATCGGTGTATTGGTCGGTTTAACCGGTGGTTTCTTTGGTGCGCGACACTATATGCAAAACTACTTGAAGCAAAACCCGCCGATTAGCGAAGAAATGCTTCGGAGCATGATGATGCAAATGGGTCAGCGCCCATCCGAAAAGAAGCTTCATCAGATGTTGAACTCGATGAAGGCTGCTTCTAAAAACGATAAAAAGTAAGCATTCAAAAAAGTGCCGGTCGCAAGTTGCAACCGACACTTTTTTGATGGCTAGACCTATTTCTTGGTACTAGCAGGATCAACGTATTTGAAGGATGGATCAATTTGCCGATCCAAGTCATCAAACGCCGTTAACATTTGTGTTTCAATTTGTTTTTGACCGGCATCATCGAGTTTGAGCTTACGGTCAACGTAAATTGGTTCGCCGAAGCGTACGGTGACTTGTTGGCGACTAAACAGTTGCTTGAAGGTCAATGGGCCTTGATAAACGGTTGGAACGAGTGGCACACCCGCCATCTTGGCAATCACGGTCGCACCGCCTTTTAATTCTTGCGAGTGGCGCGTTCCTGAAGGGTACATAATCAGTGATAATTTGCCGCTTCGCAAAAATTTGACGGGCGTCTTGATGGCGGACGGCCCGGGGTGTTTCCGGTTGACTGGAAACGCATTGGCATGAACCAGGATGAACCGCAAGACTGGATTTTTAAATAATTCTTCCTTAGCCATAAAACTGAATTTCATTGGACTGCCGGCGAGGGCGTAGTACAGCGGATCGAACCAAGTACGGTGCGGTCCAACCAAGATATAAGCGCCTTCGGGAAGGTTTTCGCGTCCTTGATAGCGAGGGCGACCGTTGATTGCCGTGATGATGAGCCGGACGAGCCCGCGCATGAATGAATAAAACATGACGATCTTCCTTTCAATTACTAACTGCTCACAGTATGACGAAATTTGATAAATTCTGCAAGTTAATTGTATGATAACGTTGCAGTGAATTCAGAAGAGAGGTGGCCGAACATGGCAGATGTCACGTTACACGCCGATGAGCGGATCGACCAACTATATAGTAAACAAGTTCAAATTATTCAGAGTTCCCAAGTCTTTGCCTTCTCATTGGACGCGGTCTTATTGGGGGACTTCGCCCAGGTTGCGAAGGGGGCCAAGAGTCAGATTGTCGACCTGTGTGCTGGCAATGGTGCCGTTGGGTTGTTTGTCAGTGCCAAGACGCGCGGCCACATCACCGCTGTCGAAATCCAACCGCGTCTTGCGGATATGGCTGAACGGAGCATTATTTTGAATGATTTGACGGCGCAGATGACGATACTTAATGAAGACTTATTAAAAATTACCCAGCAACTACCCAAAGATTCCGTGGATACGGTGCTGTGTAATCCACCTTATTTTAAGGACCAGCCACAGAGCGTCAAAAATCCCAATCCGCACCTGGCCATCGCACGCCATGAACTTTCGGCCAACTTGGATCAGATTTTAGCGGTGACAAGTGATTTACTTAAAATGAATGGCAAAGCCTACTTTGTTCATCGTCCAGAACGTCTAGATGAATTATTCACCTTAATGCAGGCTCACCGTTTAGCACCAAAACGGCTGCGATTCGTGCATCCCAAGGCTGACCGGGAAGCGAACATGGTCCTGATCGAAATGATCAAGGACGGCAAACCAAACGGCGTTCGAATTTTACCGCCGTTAGTCGTTTACCACGCCGATGGCACCTATGGAAAAGAGGTGCACACGTTACTTTATGGCGAAACAAAAGCATAAACCAGTTGAATCTGAACCAACGACGCCAGCTACTACGGCTTCTAAGCGACGGACGAAAGGTAAGCAGGTCTCACTAAAGCCGCGGTCAAAAAAGTCGCAGTCGACACAACCAAAGTCGAAGTCCCAAAAATTGAAGCCGGTAAAGCCAAAGTCGAAACAAAAAAAGCTGAAGGCCAACGCGGCGACAGTCGATTCACAATCTTCCACAGAGTCAATGGCCGAACAGACTGCTGATACACATCCTGCTGACCAAGTGACTGTCAAGCAGTATTACTTTTACGTGCTACTCTGTGCTGACGCGACCCTCTATGGCGGCTTTACAGACAATCTGGAACGGCGGCTAGCAACCCACAATGCCGGGAAGGGTGCCAAGTATACGCGGGTCAAATCACGACGGCCCGTTAAAATGATCTACCATGAAACTTTCAATGATAAATCAAGTGCCTTAAAGGCCGAATATGCCTTCAAACATCAATCGAGAGCTGCCAAGCTAAAATACTTGTCAGCACACGATGTAAAAATTTAGCAAAGTTTTCACAATTTATGATTTTATTTCTGGCATTTACTGTTATAATGTTTAATGTATCAATATATAGGAGGAATTTTTGTAATGAAAATTATTGCATATGCTGTACGTGATGACGAACGTCCATTCTTCGATACTTGGATGAAAGAAAACCCAGATGTTGAAGTAAAATTAGTTCCAGAATTACTTACTGAAGACAACGTTGACTTAGCTAAAGGTTTCGACGGTGCCGATGTATACCAACAAAAGGACTATACTGCTGAAGTATTAAACAAGTTAGCCGACGAAGGGGTTAAGAACATCTCTCTTCGTAACGTTGGTGTTGATAACTTGGACGTTCCTACTGTTAAAGCACGTGGCTTAAACATTTCTAACGTACCTGCATACTCACCAAATGCGATTGCTGAATTATCAGTAACGCAATTGATGCAATTATTACGTCAAACCCCAATGTTCAACAAGAAGTTAGCTAAGCAAGACTTCCGTTGGGCTCCAGACATCGCTAAAGAATTAAACACGATGACTGTTGGTGTTATTGGTACTGGCCGTATCGGTCGCGCAGCCATTGATATCTTCAAAGGTTTCGGTGCTAAGGTTATCGGTTACGATGTTTACCGGAATGCTGAACTTGAAAAAGAAGGTATGTACGTTGATACTTTGGACGAATTATACGCCCAAGCTGATGTTATCACGTTACACGTTCCTGCATTGAAGGATAACTACCACATGTTAAATGCGGATGCCTTCAGCAAGATGAAAGATGGCGCCTACATCTTAAACTTCGCTCGTGGGACACTCATCGACTCAGAAGACTTGATCAAAGCCTTGGACAGTGGCAAAGTTGCCGGTGCTGCCCTCGATACCTACGAATACGAAACTAAGATCTTCAACAAGGATCTTGAAGGTCAAACGATTGATGACAAGGTCTTCATGAACTTGTTCAACCGTGACAACGTTTTGATTACACCACATACGGCTTTCTACACTGAAACTGCCGTTCACAACATGGTGCACGTTTCAATGAACAGCAACAAGCAATTCATCGAAACTGGTAAAGCTGACACGCAAGTTAAGTTTGACTAATTTCGACAATCGTTAATTAAAAGCAACTGGGACTTAGGTTTCGGTTTGTAAAATGGATGGTAACGAAAAATCTTTCTGGATTTTCCGTTACCATCTTTTTTTATTCTTATGTTGAATTTGGAAGGAATTGATTACAAGAATGCGCGTGCAGCTGTCGACCGGTAGAAAGCGATGCCATTCTGTCCTTCTTTAATTGGAATTACACAGCACGGATGGCCACATGTACTTGAGGGGGGACGCTTGATAATGGTAGAATTGTTTCAACGACGAATTAAGCGCGCCAAGCAGGAAAAACGTGAACTCGTCGCCTAAGTCTTGTGAAATGGCCTCAAACCAGCAATCATTAAAGCTGAAATTTTAGGCGATTGGTTATATTGCATTGTGCATCGAAAAGCCGAGAATTCGTGCTTATTAGCTTTATACACATTTACGCGTTGTGCTAGTTATGATTTAGCCTTAAAGATGGTTAAATCATGACAATTTCTAAGTTCAAGTGCTGCCAGCTGAGACTCGCTGGAAAAAGTGCGACTTAGCGTAAAGCTGTCGTGTTGTTCGTCCTACACCGGCTTCCAGGTATTTCTGGCAACGCTGGAACGCGATGGACACAGATTTAAGCCGAAAGCCCACGTCTTAAATACTGGTCTTCCACGTTAGCTGCAGTATGGATGAAACGTGTTCGGGTCAGACTGGGACTTCCGGTTAGCTACGCCAGAGCGCCAAGCGGAAATTCACCGCTTAACGCTCTAGCTAGGCTAATCCTCAGTCCCAACCCGTCTGAACCTCACACTCTGAAAAACGCTGAGCATTGTCAGAAACACCCTCCAGCCTGGATGGTATTCGAAAGGCGAATATTGTGGACTCAAATTTTGATGGATTGATCGTTGGCTCCTAAGTAGACGGTCATTTTGGCATTAAACTATCAGCTGTTTTCTAATAATTGTTCAGCTTCCTTATCCATGATTTAATACTTCGGACACGCAGTTTCACTGAAATTGTCAGAATTTCCTCTAGTCACCTGAGATAGCAAAGTCTCAAATTCTAAACGACGGTAATTTCATCGACTCATTTCAAGACTAATTGCCATTGAATTTGTGGCATTGAGATGAGCAAATAGCATTCAGAAATCTTCTCAGTAATTAAATGCTATAAGTCTTTATCGATACCAACTAAAAGTTTGCCTGAAGGACCAGTCACTTAATATTCAGTGGTCAATTGCACCCAGATAGGTGGCTGTTCATCTGCCATTCGAGCGGGTTCCCGACTGTAGGGGCTGGCTGACAATGCTCAAATCGATGTCCGCCCTGTTCCAGCGTTGTCAGCCAGCCCCGGAAGTCGGACTAAGGCGCGCACCGGCAGACGAACAGGACGCCAAATTGTCATGATTTAACCATGAATCATGACAATTTAGCTAGCACAATGCGTACATTTATATTTCAGAATATTGAGGGATTGAGGAGGCAAACCAATGAAAGAAAAACGGTTAAAAATATTCATTTCGTGGATTTCATTTTTACTTTTGATCCTTGTGGTGGCATTAGCAATCAATTTATTTAATAATGTCTATTTTAATATCGTGTATTTTATTGTCGCCATGGTGTTAATGTACCTGACGAGTGTTGATAAGCCTTTGAATAACTATATTTATCGCAAAATCCATTTATAGGCGGTACAAATAGGCCATAAGTTTTTGATATGGTGCTGGTTCCATCCCATGTAGCATTGCCGGAATGTTGTGTGTTGCATGAAGCCAGCGACCATGCTCAAAAGCAGCGGCCATATCTAGACTGGATTTTTAATGAGCCAAAAGCATCGATGTTCGTCGCCGAGACTGAAAAAGAAAAAGTGTGTTCTAAACTTCCTTTAAAGAAGGCTAGAACACACTTTTTGT
>NZ_JAGYGU010000023.1:0-54903 GCF_018991255.1 Lactiplantibacillus sp. 30.2.29
GGAACAGGGCGGACATCGATTTGAACTCACGCAGAAACCCACTGCGCAATTTCAAATTCGAGTCTTCTTCTAGCCCGGGAAATTCGCCCGGACAAGAAGAATTTCGCCCTTGAGCATTGTCAGCCGGCCCCTACAGTCGGAAACCCGCTCGAATGGCGGATGAACGGCCACCTATTTGGGTGCAATTGACCACTTAATATTAGGTGGCTTGTCCTTCCAGAAAGCTCTTAATCGGTATCGATGATGATTTATGGCATTTAGTTACTGAGAAGATTATCTAAATATTATTCGCCCATCGCAAGATTACAAATTTCAATGTTAACTAGTGTTGAAATTTGTAGATAAAATGACCTTCGTTTAGAATTCGAGACTTTCCTATCTCAGGTGACTAGAGAAAATTCTGACAATTTCAGTGAAACTGCGTGTCCGAAGTATTAAATCATGGTTTAGGAAGCTGAGCAATCGGTAGAAACCATTCTGATTGTTGAATGTCAAAATGACTGTCTACTGAGAACCAACGACCATGTCATCAAAAGTTGGGTCCACACATGTCTGCCTTTCGAATACCATCCCGGCTGGAAGGTGTTTCTGACAATGCTAAGCGTTTTTCAGAGTGTGAGGTTCAGACGGGTTGGGACTGAGGATTAGCCTAGCTAGAGCGTTAAGCGGTGAACTTCCGCTTGGCGTTCTGGCGTAGCTAACCGGAAGTCCCAGTTTGACCCGAGCACGTTTCATCCATACTGCAGCTAACGTGAAAGACCAGTATTTAAGACGTGGTTTGTCGGCTTAAATCTGTGTCCACCACGTTCCAGCGTTGTCAGAAATGCCTGTAAGCCGGTGTAGGACGCATCCACCACAGAAAGTTTACGGGAACTCGCACCGTTTTCAGCGGTCTACAGCTGGTAGCATTTGAACTTAGAAAATAGCATGATTTAATCATGATTCAGGTCAAATTTGCCTGGCACAATATAATATAAATCGTCATTAGCCGTTTCAAGTGTCCTATTCATTGTTAGGGGTGTATTCGTATTTCGGACCATCGTTTGCTTCGTCAAAGTCGACGGTTAGATCATAGCCCGTAAAGAACCACTCGTCACGGTCATTGACATAGTAGTTGACACCGTCTTTTTCGGTAATTGCAATCGGTTGGTGAGGTTCGTCGTCGCGCATGATACCAATGGAGAAGCCACTGTGAACCGCCGTTTTGCCATAAGTTTTGCCATAGAAGCGGACCCCGTTTCCAGTCGTCACACCCATGTCATCATGAAACCACTTGCTTGCTGCATCCGTAATCGTTATTTTCATATTTGCCACCTCATTATTGGAATCGTTTACAATCATTGTGCCCGTTTTAGCGACAAAACGCAACATTGACAGTCAGTGAGCAAGGTAAAAACCACTTGCGCCGACAAAATGACCACTGGGGGAATTTTGATTTACAGCACGTAAGGTTTGTGGTGTACTTAGATTACTCAAGGAGGTGAAACCCATGAAGGTGCATCTTATCCAGAACTCAGAAATCGACGCACCCAGGATCACGTTAGAAATTCCTGATGACTATCCTGATTCTGATGCGTTGCTGGCGGCACTAGAAAATCTAGTCTCGACGGTGGTCACGTTAACCGTTTCACAACGTGGTCAGTTAATTCAACTGCCAGTCACCGACATTCTATTTATCGAAGCCACGGGTCACCAGGTCGCGGCGCATACGCGTACCGGTGTCTACCGCGTCAACCACTCCCTAACTGCGGTTGGTGACAAATTGCCCAGCGAATTCATGCGAGTCTCAAAATCCGCCATCGTGAACACCCGCCAAGTTTATGCCCTAACGAAAACGTTGACTGGCAACCTGATTGCGTTTCACGATTCTCCCAAACAATTGTATGCCTCACGTCGATACTATTCCCCTCTGAAGTATCGGCTTGAACAGAAAGGACTGTTATAAATGCGAAAAAATTGGTTTTGGCCGATCTTTCTGATTGCAAGTGCGGTGATTCTAATCACCAGCCAACTGGGCCTGTTCAGTTATCATCTCAGCCTGTTGACCGTCTTCTTCACCTTGATTCTGGTCGCCTGCTTAGGAAGTAGTTTACGATACTTAAACATGTCCGGAATCGTCTTCTCAGTGGCGTTTCTCGCCATCATCTATGCCCGACCACTGGGCATTACACGGTTAGTGCCTTGGACGATTCTAGGCGCCGCCCTCCTGCTTAGTATTGGGCTCAGCATGTTGATTCGTCCCCGGTACTATCGTTATCATCGTAGCCATTACCACCATCATGAGCATCATCGAGACACCGAAGAGAACGTCGGGACCATCAATGACGACCACGTCAATCTGGATATCTCGCTGGGCAACAGTATCCGCTACATTCACAGCGAGCATTTCAAGTCAGCAACCTTAAACGTCTCAATGGCGGGTGCCAAAGTCTACTTCGATGATGTCAATATCCAAGACAACCAAGCCACAATTTCAGTCGATGTCTCACTAGGGAGTTTGGAACTCTACCTACCAAAAACTTGGCAAGTCCAAGAAGCTATTAGCAATTCAATGGGCCACGTCTCCACTGAAGGCACCCCCTTAACAGCTGGGCCAGGTGTGACAATCAATGGGAGCGTCTCGCTGGGTGAATTACGGATTATTTATATCTAGCTCGTTCATTGATCTGGCTTCATGAATAAAACGGTGAGCTTACGTTCGCTAGCTAGCACACGTAAGATCCTACTGGTAGGCGTTAGAGATAACATTAATCAAGCTAACCGATACGTGCTCGAACAATTGTCAATGAGGCTATGCTAGTCGCTTTTGGGGGTTAAAACCGACAATTAGTAACTGATTCTTCGTTCATACAATCGAATTGCCGCAAGCTTTCAGTCGGCAAAAAGTCTTAATACAACAACATATTGCGATTACCAACTAATTTTCGCTCCCGCTATTTTGAGTAAGTTGCATGTACCAAGCATCCAGACAAACTGTCCAGAGCATTATTCTGCAATTACGACCGCCTCGTACAGACTTATCTGTGCTAGGCGGTCGTTTCGTCACTAACGCTTCATTCATATGCGACCAGAATAACTGTTAGCCGCTTATTCTGATCTTTTGGTTCCCGAGTCAAAAAAATTCCCAGTGCCCGCCAATCATTGGCTTGCACTGGGAATTTTACGCATTAATTACGCGTTTTCAACTTTTAAAATCTTGACCGTCATCGTACCAGCAGGGATATTGATGGCCACTTCTTCATCGACGTGGTGACCAATTAGACCCTTGGCAATTGGTGAGTCGTTTGAAATCTTACCCACCATTGGGTCTGCTTCAGCGGCACCCACGATGGTATATGATTCTGGTTCTTCATCCGGTAATTCTTTGAAAGTCACAATCTTACCAACTGAGACTTCAGTTTCATCAATCTTATCGCTATCAATGATTTCAGCGTATTGAAGCATGTGTTCAACCGTCTTGATCCGGTTTTCTAACAAACTCTGTTCATTCTTAGCAGATTCGTATTCAGAATTTTCGGATAAGTCGCCGTAACTCCGAGCAATCTTGATCCGGTTGATAATTTCTGGACGTTGGTTAATCCGAAGGTCTTCAAGCTCCTTTTCAAGCTTGACCTTCCCTTCTTCTGTCATTGGATATGTTTTTTCTTCAGCCAATGTGTTTCACTCCTCGAATAGAAAATATAGTTATCAAAAACCAGCCTACCATTTCGAATTTTAAATGTAAACGTTAAAATTCGAAATGGTGCTGGTTTAGACGTTATTTTTATAAAATAGAACGGACCTTAGTCGTCAGCAAGTCAATCGCGACTTCATTTTCCCCGCCTTCAGGGACAATTAAGTCTGCGTAACGCTTAGTTGGCTCCACAAACTGATGATACATTGGTTTGACCGTTGCTAGATACTGATTAATAACTGAATCAAGGGTTCGGCCACGTTCCTTAATATCGCGCTGGATCCGACGAATGATTCGAATATCATCGTCGGTATCAACGAACACCTTAATATCCATCAAATCACGGAGACGTTGGTCATCTAAAATCAGCACGCCTTCCACGATAATCACATCACGCGGTTCTTGATGAATCGTCTTCGCGCTCCGCGTGTATTGTTCATAATCATAAACCGGCTTTTCAATCGGTTGATAGTCTAGTAACTGTTTGATTTGCTTAATCATCAAATCAGTGTCAAAGGCCAAGGGATGGTCGTAGTTGACAGCGTGGCGCTCGGCCATTGTCATCTCACTCTGATCATTGTAGTATGAATCTTGCTGTAAAATCAGCAATGATTGACCAGATAATTGATTGTAGATTGCGTTACTAACCGTCGTTTTGCCACTACCTGAACCACCCGTTACCCCGATGACTACGGGGCGGCGATGTTTATTTTCCGTCATTTAAGTGTCGCCTCATTCTTAGTTTTCAGCGGCTTCGTTGTGTTTCGAAACCTTTTTGATATTTGCTGCATGCCCAGCTGCGGTCTTCGCGTAGTAGACGTCACCGGTCTTCAAATCAGCGACAAAGTACATGTAACCCTTACTACGTTGCGCAGGATCAAGCACATCCTTGATTGAAGTCAAGCTTGGACTGTTGAATGGTCCAGGACCGTAACCCAAGTGTAGTCGCAAGTTATATGGTGAATCATTTTGCAAGTCCTTGTTCGTTAACGTCGACTTGTTAGAATTAATCGCATAGAACACGGAAATATCTGAATCAAGTCGCCATTTAGCGGCTAATCGATTCAAGAAGACGCCCGCAATCAAACGGCGATCCTTCGTCGTACTACCTTCACGCTCAACCAATGAAGCTAACGTCATCACTTCTTGCACGGACATCTTCGACTTCTTGATCTTCGCATAGTATGGTTCTAGCTCGTCATTAGTCTTAGAAACCATTTGGGTGACTAACTGCTTCAACGTGGTCTTCTTACCCACCACGTAAGTTGCAGGGAACAAGTAGCCTTCAAGGCGATAACGTACTTTTTTAGCACTCATCGCTGAGCCCAACAGTTGCGGATATTTCTTAGCCAATGATTTGATGAATGTTTCATTCTTCATCAAGGCCAAAAATTCTGCCGACGTGAAGTCAGTTTGCTTCTGAACCGTCTTGGCAATCGTCTTAATCTGACTACCTTCGACAATTAAGACCTTACCGCTGGAACTTTGCAGTGGTTCAGATGAACCACCCTTGTTCAGTGCCTTCGCAATTTGCGACAGCGACATTGATGGCTTCAACTGATAATAGCCGGCGTGGAAGTTCGACAAGTTATGCGCTTTGGTCCAATATTCAAACACAAAGCCACTCTTGATCACTTTGTCACGCTGGAGGATATCGGCAATCTTCTTACTACTTGCGCCGTACGGGATATCAACTTGGACGACCCGATTATCCTTGCTATTGTAAGGTTGCGTTGCATTATCAAAATACCGGTAACCCAGCACCCCGATAATGACTAACAACGCGATTAAGATACCAACGACACCACCAATAACGCGCTTGGAGAACTTTTTACGTTCTTCTTGATCGACACGATTTGGCTCACTTACCCCATGATCCTGTTGATCATTTTGATCTTTTTGATCCTGGTTATCCTGGTTGTTATTCAAGACTCGCCCCTCCATTTATTGATTAATCCTATCAATTATACAAAACTGACGCCCAGTTTGCACTAGTTCGCGACTAGTTTTATATTTTTTTAGGTTCTGCACCTGTGTTGTGCTCGTTATTATTGGGTATTAACGATGATTGAAAGGTGCCATTTAGCCGAATTACTGTTTGTCAACCAAGCGCGTCGTTCTATTCCGACCTCCGGGGGCTGGCTGACAATTGCTGGAACGTAAGCCGAAAGTAGCCCACTTCCGACTAAGAATAATTTGGCTACTGAGCATTGTCAGCCACCCCCTCCAGTCGGGAAGCCGGCCGAATGGCAAATGAACAGCCACCTATTTAGGTACAATTAACCATTGACTATTAGGTGACGGATTCTTCATGCCAACTTAACCATCGGAATACGTTCTCCTGAATCACGAAACGCCGAATGACCTTAAATCATTCGGCGTTTCATCGCTTGAGCAGCTAACTAACGAATCTCGGCACCGAGTTCATCTGTCAGTGCGTTCAGCACTTTTTCAAAAGCAGTCGTGACGTCATCATCGACCAAAGTGGCATTCTGGTCTTGATACGTCAACGTATAGGCCAACGACTTCTTGCCAGCTGGTACGTGGCTGCCATGATAAACATCAAATAGCTGTACTCGCCGCAAGTGTGCGCCGCCCTTCTTGTTGATCAAGGCAACTACCGCAGCGTTGGTGACATCATCATCGATCAACATCGCCACGTCACGCGTGATACTTGGGAACTTCGAAATTGGTTGATATTGTTGCCGCGCCTTTGGTAAGGCAATCAGCGCCGTCAAATCCAATTCAAAGACGTACGTTTCACGAATCTTGTAAGCCTTAGCCGTCGTTGGGTGAACTTCGCCAACGAACCCAACCAATTGATCACCAACATAGATGTCAGCGGTCCGACCAGGGTGCATCTCTGGATGGTCAGTCGTTGCGACGTAACTCACAGCATCTTGTAAGGCTAATGACTTCAAGTAGCCTGCCACGATACCTTTAATTTGGAAGAAATCAACGGGCTGTTCGGCCACGCCCCAGCTCTTTTGAACCATTGAACCAGTAATGGCACCCGCAATATGCTCAATTTCCTTAGGCCGGACTTCCTCAGGTTGGCTGTAGAAGACGCGTCCTTCTTCGTATAACGCCACATTATGTTCTTTACGAGCATTGTTGTAAGCTAAGTCATCTAACAAGCCAGAAACCAGGCTTAACCGCAGCGTCGTACGTTCTGAACTCATTGGGAAGTCCAGCTTGGTCACATCACTAACATGTAACGCAAAGGCACGCGCTTTGGTTTCAGTCGTCAGTGAATAACTGATGGCTTGCGTCAAGCCGGCACTTTCCATTAACTTGCGTGAATCCCGAATCACTTGTTGAGTCTCATTGAGTTTACCAATCGTTGGTTGACCAGTTGGTAAGGTGGCTGGCAAGTTATCATAACCATAAAGCCGAGCGACTTCTTCAATCAAGTCAGCTGGAATATGAATATCCCACCGCCGTGAAGGAATCGTCACCGTGAAGGTCTCGCCATCAACGGTCGTTGGGAAATCGAGGCGTTTGAAGATGTCAGCAACCGTTTCAAGGGACAACTCAGTGCCTAAAACATGGTTGATACGAGCCAAATCAATTTTGACCGTTTCAGGTTGAACGTCTTCATCACGCCCAATCACCATGCCACTAGCAACCGTTCCGTCGCCCAATTCAGCAATCATCGCAGCGGCGGCATCCAAGGCCGTCGCAGTCATACCGTGGTCAATGCCGCGTTCATACCGCATCGAGGCTTCACTATGCAAGTCGTGGTTATGCGCAGTTTTTCGAATCTTAACTGCATCAAACACGGCCCCTTCAAGAGCGATCGTCGTGGTTTGATCGGTTACTTCGGTATCCAAACCACCCATCGTCCCTGCCAAACAGATCGGTTGGTCGTCACTACAAATCAACAAATCGGTTGGCAACAATTCGCGGTCTTCGCCGTCGAGGGTCGTCAAATGTTCCCCGGCTTTGGCTAACCGCACGTTGATGTGACCGTTGTTTAATTGGTCAAAATCAAAGGCATGTAGCGGTTGACCGTATTGCATCAAAATGTAGTTGGTGGCATCGACCACGTTGTTGATTGGCCGCATACCAGCATTCCAGATGCGAATCTGAAGCCATAGTGGACTTGGTTTGATCGTCACATTTTGAATCAGACGCATCTTATACATTGGCACGTCATGTTCATCCGCATCAACGCGAACCTGCAATGCGTCTGCGGCAGGATGAGCCGTGTCTTCATGCAAGTCGACCGTTGGCATCGTTGGTTGTTGGTCGTAAATCGCTGCCAGTTCATGGGCCGTCCCGTTCATACTCAGCATGTCACCGCGATTAGGCGTCACTGACATATCGATGATCTCATCGTCCATTCCCAGGTATGAGAAGACTGGTTCGCCCGGTGTGGCATCAGCTGGCAAAATAAAGATACCATCTGCGACTTCCTTAGGCACTAATTTTTCATCAAAGCCTAATTCGTCTAACGCGCACAACATCCCGTTTGACGGTACCCCGCGCATCTTGCTCTTCTTGATCTTGGTGTGGCCACCGATCCAAGAATTAGGTAAAGCAACGATGACCTTCTCACCCGCAGCGACGTTGGGTGCACCACAGACGATTTGCAAGGGGTCGTCTTCACCGACGTCAACCTGACAAACGTGCAGGTGGTCGGAGTCTGGATGGGGTTCACACGTCAATACATGCCCCACCACGACTTTTTTCAAGCCTTCGCTCGGACGAATCACACCGTCAACTTCAACGGCCGTCCGTTCAATTTTTTCTGCTAATTCATCGACTGGAATGTCCAGCTTCAAATAATCGCGTAACCATGTCGTAGAAATTCTCATGTGAACGCCTAACCTTTCCTATAGAACTGTGACAAGAACCGCACATCATTGAGATAGAAATTGCGGATATCGTCAACACCGTACTTCAGCATTGCAAACCGGTCTGGTCCGAGACCAAAGGCAAAGCCACCGTATTCTTCAGGATCAATCCCAGACATTTCTAACACGTGGGGATGCACCATCCCTGCGCCTAAGACTTCGATCCAACCCGTTTGCTTACAGATGGCACAGCCCTTGCCGTTACAGTTGAAGCAGGTCACATCAGCTTCAACGGACGGTTCCGTGAATGGGAAGAAGCTTGGCCGCAGTCGTACATCAAACTGGTCACCAAACAACGTTTTGGCAACTAAAATCAAGGTGCCTTTCAAGTCAGCCATCGTGATATGCTTATCGACTACTAGCCCTTCAATCTGATGGAATTGATGGGAATGGGTCGCATCATCCGTGTCACGCCGATAAACGCGGCCTGGTGAGAGCACTTTTAATGGGCCCTTTGAGAAATCATGATTTTCAAGTGAACGTGGTTGGTCCGCAGAAGTTTGCGTCCGTAAGAGCACGTCCTTGGTAATGTAAAAGGTATCCTGCATATCACGTGCGGGATGGTCCTTTGGTAAATTCAAGCGTTCGAAGTTATAGTAATCCTCTTCAACTTCATCACCATCAACGATTTGGTAACCCATTCCCATGAACAGGTCTTCCAATTGGGTGATAATTTGCGTAATCACGTGTGGTTGTCCTTGTGGGACTTCACGACCTGGCAAGGTCACATCCAACTTTTCAGCGGCCAATTGTTTATTGACTGCTGCTTGTTCAAGTTCTTCTCGGCGTTCGTCAATTGCAGCTTGCAGACGGTCACGAACTTGGTTGGCATAGGCCCCAACCTTAGGCCGTTCTTCTGGACTCAAGTCGCGCATCCCACGCAAAACTTCCGTAATTGGTCCTTTTTTCCCAAGCAAATCAACTTTAACTTGGTTAACCTTCTTCAAAACGTCAGCTGATTTAATATCAGCCAAGCCTTGATCGCGTAATTCGGTTAATCGATCTTGTAAACTCATATGCTACCTCCAATTTATAATCACGTTGTGGACAAAAAAAGACCCCATCCCAAAAAAGGGACGAGGTCATCGCGGTACCACCCTTGTTTGCATCGCCGAAGCGACACACACTCATACCCGTCATAACGGTCGGGATACCGGAAAATTATTTGTTTTCACAAACGCCCAATTTCAGCTCGGAGAGTGAATTCATTAATCTTGGTCGTCGGGGTGCTTTCAATCGGTGACACCCGTCCCTGTGACGCCATAATCAACTACTATTTCTCGTCAAGGCTTTTATCTACATTGTCAGTTTATGGCAAAGTTACGAGCACGTCAACCCCGTGATTAGGATTCAGCTGGACTAAACCACTTATCCGACCAGTCATGAACCGTATCCATCACTTGCCGTAAATCCTGACCCTTAGTGGTCAAACGGTACTCGATCAGTGCCGAATCACAATGCGTGACCCGACTAACAATGCCGTTTTCTTCCAATTCCTTTAAGCGAACGACCAAGACCCGATCGCTGCACTTAGGAATCCGCCGTGCCAGGTTCTTAAACCGTTGCGGCCCATCCTCAAGTAAAACGTCGATAATCAGTCCATTCCACTTCTTACCTAGAATTGAAAACGTCTTTTCAAATTTTGGACACAGCTCAAAATCCACGTTGGATTCTGTTACCGTGTCAGCTAGCATTTCTGACATGCAATGACCCCCAATTATTGAATTAACCGGCGGAGACCTTGCCTCGGAACCGATCTAGTTGTTTGGCCACCTTCATACGTAATGGTCCAAAAAATTCATGTTCTGCTTCATAATCATCAACCAAAGAGACGAGCAAACTTTCCCGATATTTCGGCATCGCTAACGTTGCGCCGAACATATGCTTCAAAATGATATCCTTTTCCATTGGCGTCAATTTCGTCAACTTTTCGGCGTTACGTAACGCAACCCGTGGATGGATGAATGCGTGTGATCCGAGATCAAACTTGGTTTCACGCCAGTCATAATAAAACAAATCATGCAATAATCCACCACGCGCCACTGCCGTCGTATTAAGATGCCATTTCTTCGCTAAAACATAACTATCATATGAAACTGCAATCGAATGATCCAATCGATTCGAATGGTGGTGTTGTGTGAATTCAGCTAACCGCTGAACAGCTGGCTGTGCTAATAAATCTTCGACAATTGCCACGTATTCGGAATCTTGTTGCCACGCATTATTAGTTTTCATCAAAAGCTCCCTTTGCTAATATCTACGGATATTCTACTAAAAAGTAAGTGAATTTGAAAGTATTTTACCTGGATTTTAGCATTTTCTTACTAAATGTAAGTCAGCGATACAAACCAAACATCAAGATTCCCGCCGCTACTGCAACGTTCAGTGACTCAGCTTGTCCTTTGATTGGAATATATAAATTTTGGTCCGTTTGTGCCAATAATTCTGGACTCATCCCATTACCTTCGTTGCCCATAATCAAGCCAAAGGCGGCTGGCGCATCGACATCTAAGTATTGCGCCGCTTGTGGGTTCAGTTCCGAACCGTAGACCGGTGCGCCCTGTGCTTGCAATTGTGCGACTAACGCCGTTAAATCCGTGCTAATTAGTTGCAAGTGAAATTGGCTGCCCTGCATCGATCGTTCGACTTTCGGTTGATGAATGTCAACCGTCCCAGTCCCAAAAGCGACACCAGTAAAACCCGCGGCATCCGCTGTCCGGACCATTGTTCCAATATTACCAGGATCTTGCACGTTGTCCAACAATAACCACGGGCGTGTCAAATCAAGTTGGGCCAAATCTTCAACGACTGCTGGTAAAGTCGCTACGGCAAAGACGCCTTGGGGGGTAACGGTCGCACTAATATGCTTGGCGACTTCCTCTGAAATTTCGATTACCGCCGGAAAGTGGGTCAAATCCGGCTCAGTCGCCAACTGTTTGCTCGTAATCAGCAATGTTTGAATGGCCACGTGTGCTTTGACTGCTTCATTGACTAAGTGCCAGCCGTCCAATAAATATTGGCCCTGTTGTTTGCGGCCCTTCTTCGTCTGTAACTTTTTCCACGCCTTGACGTGCGCGTTTTGTAACGAATTTATTTTTTCCATTTTGAACTTCCCCATCCTGTCTGCAGGTTATTGATTCCAAGTATAGCATATCGCTGAATGACTAGTTCCATGCTATGATAAGGGGTGAAGATTGTTGTGAGCGGTTTCGATTGCGTTGCCGGCTGAATCAGGTGCCGGCTCAAAATCTGGTACGGCTAGGATTTAAATTGCCGGTAGTCGTCTCAATTTTAGAAGCCAACATTAACGAAGCTCGCATCCTGGTCCATTTGGATGCAAACGGCTTCGGATGAAGCTACCGTCTGTCGGGATTCCAGTTTGACTCAAACGGTCGCAAATTCAGTGGTCGTTTGCTCGTCTCAGCGGACATCCAGCCGCTCGCAACGCAGAAAATAAGAGGAAGTGATTTTATGCGTGCAGTCACGTTAAAAGCAACCGGTCGCGTTCAGGGCGTCGGCTTTCGGTGGGCAACCAAGGTCGCAGCGGATAAATGCGGCGTCAATGGTATTGTTCGCAATCTGATGGACGGCTCCGTGTTCATTGAAGCAGAAGGTGAAGACCAGCGCGTGCAAGTCTTTATTGACGTTGTCCGCCAGTCGCCCACTGATTTTGGCAAAGTTAAGCACCTCGAAGTCCATGAAGTCGAGCCACAAAACTATCACGATTTTCGGATAACCAATTGAATTCCCCCGACATCTTTAGTATCATCATCATTATATGAATTTTGCAAAGGGGATTAATAACTAGTGAAATCAAAAAAAGGCCTTACGCTCACGGTCACCCTGGGAACGCTCGCGCTATTCTTGAGCGGCTGTGTGCAAACGACCAAATCTGGTAAACCATACGGGTTTGTCTACGACTATTTAGCCAAACCTGGTCAAACGGTGATGGAATGGCTCTCACAATTATTTGGTAACAACTATGGCTGGGCCATCATCGGTTTGACTGTCATCGTGCGGTTAGTCCTATTGCCAATGATGATCAACCAACAACGTAAGTCGACGTACCAACAAGAAAAAATGTCGGCCGTTCGACCACAGATGACTAAGATTCAGGAACGGCAAAAAGCAGCGAAGACACAAGAAGAAAAAGCAGCCATCAGTAACGAATTGATGCAACTCTATCGTGACAATGGCATTAGCATGACGGGTGGGATTGGCTGCCTGCCCCTGTTGATTCAATTACCAATCTTCTCGGCGCTGTATTATGCCATCCGTTACTCACCTGAATTATCCAAAGCCACCTTCATGGGTATCTCACTAGGGAAATCTAGTTTGATCCTAGCGATTTTAGCCTTCTTGTCTTACCTGGCACAAGGTTACTTATCCATGATTGGCTTGCCAGAAGAACAAAAGAAAACGATGCGCTTGATGCTGATCATGAGTCCGGTCATGATTTTGTTCGTCTCCATGTCAGCACCCGCTGGATTGGGCTTGTACTTCTTCGTTGGTGGGTTGTTTGCCTGCTTGCAAACTTTGATTATCAACTTCTTCCGACCACGTATTCGCCGGGAAGTGGAAGCTGAACTCAAGAAACACCCCATCAAGACACCGACTCCAGCTGCAGCACAACCAAAGCCGGTCAAGGCCACGGAATCCCATCCAACTAACCGACCACGTAACAACAACGGTGGTCGCGGACGGAATGCTGGTAAACAACAACGGCATCGTCACTAACATCAGCTTGTAAACTGGTTTTAAAAAATAATCCGAGCCATGAAATCAACATGATTTCTGTGGCTCGGATTTTTTATTTGTCGTAATTCGGATCAGCCCTACCCTTGAGCTGAAAATAAGTGTACAAACAATCGGTCCAATTTGTACGGCACCGTGAAATTCTGCGTGACATTGCGCTGACCTGACTACTTCCACACACCTTTACAACAATTTCCGGCTTAAACGATAAGAGTAGCCAAAAACAACCAATGTTGACAATATCAGTAGGGTCAGAAATACGGTGAAGAACAATGCTTGATTGGCTCGACCGAAGAATAGCAACGTCAAATAGCTCATCGCTGTCAGCAGCCGTGCACCAAACACATTCGTCTTCCGCCAGTTTTCATCCGACGCGAAAGTCAAAGGAATACGGACCCCAATCAAATTATTACGCGGCACATAGGCTTCTGGCACCCCGACGATTGAGACGATTAACGCAATCGTCAGAATACCGGGCGTGACGATCAAATTGAAATCCACCAACAATAAATAGCAGAACACCACTAAGTTCAAGTCCAGACCAGACTGCACTAATGCTGGATTGACACTTAATCGCCAACCGCTCACAATAAGCAAACAGCTGATTAGAAATAGCCCAGTCAAACTAAGTAGTGTCATGTTATTCATGGCCCAAACTGGGCGTGAACTAGCAACATATCGTGCGAATAACACTAGCAAATTAATAAAATTAACCAGCACCAACCATTTTAACGCTGAATGCGTATACCAAGTTTTCGGTAACATTCGTGATTTCCCCATTCCACCGGGCCGTGTGCCCGTCGTAGCTTGTATCGTTTCATCCTCAAATTAATGTTTTAATGACAACGCTGAAAATTGACTTAGCCCACTGGTAGCCGCTGTTTGGCATTGGTTGACTAAGCTAAGGTGATTATAGTGCGTTTGGCTGGTAAGGCGTATATGTTGTCTTAGTCTGGTTATTATCCTTACTAAGTGAGATTGCGTGACAATAAAAAACTAGTACTACATGCAATTCACATGCAGCACTAGTTGATTTAGAAAAAATATATGTTAATACGCGTTGTGCTATTTAATTTGTCATGAATCCTGATTAAATCGTGCCAGTTGTTGGATTCCTGTTCGTCAGTCGATGTGCGCCTTATTCCGACTTCCGGGGCCGGCTGACAACGCTGGAACAGGGCGGACATCGATTTGAATTCACGCAGAAACCCACTGCGCAATTTCAAATACGAGTCTTCTTCTAGCCCGGGAAGACCACCCGGACAAGAAGAATTTCGCCCTTGAGCATTGTCCGGCAGTCCGGACAGTCGAGAACCCACTCGAATGGCGGATGAACCGCCACCTATCTGGGTGTAATTGACCACTGTATATTAGGTGACTGGTCCTTCAGATAAACTCATAATCAGCAATGACGCTGATTTGTGGCATGTAAGTCCTGTGAAGATGGTCTAGAGATCATTGATAGGTATTACTGGTAACTAGCTTTAAAATTCACCGATAGTATTGCCTTGCATCTAGGAATCAAGGTTTGTAATTTCGGTCGACTAGAAAAATAACAATGCTCAGTGATGCTATTGGTTTATAACGTTCAAATACAAGTTAGGATAACTTAGTGAAAATCAGTAGCTCACCTTACAGTTTGACTGCTCAAAATAACCGTATGTTAAGAATCAATGACCAATCTATCAAAAATTGAGTTCGCACATGTCCGCCTTTCGAATACCATCCCAGGCTGGAAGGTATTCGGGGCAAGGCCCAGTGCTTCTCAGAGTGTGAGGTTCAGACGGGTTGGGACTGAGGATTAGCCTAGCTAGAGCGTTAAGCGGCGCATTTCCGCTTGGCGTTCTGGCGTAGCAAACCGGAAGTCCCAGTCTGACCCGAACACGTTTCAGCAATATTGTATAGAACGTGAAAGACCAGTATTTAAGACGTGATTTGTCGGCTTAAATCTGTGTCCACCACGATTCCGGCCATTGCCCAGAATGCCTGGAAGACGCCACCACTGCAAGTTTGCGGTAACTCGCATTGTTTCCAGCGGGTCTCAGCTGGCAGCTCTTGAACTTAGAAAATAGCATGATTCAAACATTTTTAATGCTAAATCATGACTATCACAACGCGTATATTACTCAATCCCAGCTAACTTCTTACAAGCTTCTGTGTAATGCTAAATTGTGGTGAGACCTTATCACGTTGTTACTTTAAGTGCCGGATCCAACTTTCTATCTCTGGCTGTGTCTTCAAATCACCATTTACAAATCGACCAATTTCTTGGCCATTATTAAACGCAAGAAAACTTGGCAAGCCACGAATGTTCAAATCCAAACAAAGCTGGGTGTTATCGTCACGGTCTACTTTGATGAAACGATACTGTGAGAAGTTATTTTCAATTGCCGGGAGCTTTGGACGGATATACTGGCATTCTCGGCACCAATCAGCGCCGAAGTAGATAATAAAACGACCGACGCTAAGTTTTTTCAAAAATTCATCTTTAGTTTGTGTTTCAGCTTTTTTCATCAGTTATGAACTCCCCTTTTATTTAAAATAAGCCCTGGTATAGTCGGTTTCGCCAGCTACATGATAAGCAACACCCTTTAATTTGTGGTTGACCAGATGTGTTTCGCGAACATAGTATAACGGAATTAAGCCTGCTTGACTGTGTAACCGTTTGGCAGCCTTTCTTAAATACTGCCAATACTGTGTTTGACTGCTCGTTTGATTGGCCTGAGTGAGCAGACGGTCATAGGTTTTATCATTAAATTGACCACTGTTCATACTATTGGTAGATTGAAGCACACCCAAGTAATTAATTGGATCGGCAAAATCTGCAAGCCAGTACCATTGACTAAGCGCAAACTTCCCACCACTTTTCAGACTTTGCAACCCTTTATCAGGAACGTTTTTAATGCTGACTTGGACATGACTCAGATGTTGTTGCACTTGTTGTTGAACAAATTGCGCGACATTTTTGGTGACATCCTGATCATCACCAATCAAGGTCAAGTGTACTGTTCCCTTGATGTTGGCTTCTTTTAAGCCAGCAGTCCATAACTGTCTGGCCTTGGCAATATCTACCTTGGTAGAGAAACTAGTCTCAGCACTAAAATCACGATTCGTGGTGGGGTCAACGGCAGTTCCAGGGCTAACAAAACTCGACGCTGGCTTTGAGCCGTCTGCTAAAACAGTCTTGGTCAGTTGTTTTCGATTGATAACAAGTGAGAGTGCTTGCCTTAATTTCTTATTCTGAAGCGGCTGACCTGAACGTTGATTCACTTGTAAATAATAAGTCCATGCGCGGTCGACATGTTTGACATTGGCATTATGCTGCAAACTTGTTGCTGTTACACCGGAGATAGTCGCGTCATCCAACTTCCCATCAGCAAACAAATTATGTGCCGTATTCGCATCCTTAACGGTTTGATAACGAATCTGTTTTAATTTGATTGCCTGCTTATCCCAATAATACTGGTTTCGTTTTAAGACATAAGAATCGTTAGAGCCACTCCAGCCGGTCACTTTAAAGGCACCGTTCGAAACCGTCGTTGCCGAGTTAGTACCATACTTGTCTGTTCCGACTTTAGTCACAAACTTTTCATCCTGTGGTAAGAACACCGGTACGGTCACAAGCTTGTTAAAATAAGTCATCGGGTGATCTAACTGAATTCGTAAGGTTCGTTTTCCAATCGCCTTAATTCCCAAGCTCTTATAAGACTTCTTTCCGTTATTGATGGCATCCGCGTTCTTGATACCACTAAAATTGTAAGTATAAACTGGCTTGTTAGCTGGATTCATCGCACGCTTCCAAGCATACTCAAAGTCACTTGCTAAAACGGGATCCCCGTTACTCCACTTGGCATTTTTTCGAATATGAAAGACATATTGCGTGCCGTTTTTGGTCGGTTTAACAATCTTAGTCGCCATCGCGGGAACTGGTTGATCCTTGCTGTTCAAACGATAAAGGCCTTCAGTCGTGTTGACCAAAGTATTAAATTCAGGTAGCGTCGCTTGATTCGTACTGTCCAGTGTCGTGAGCGTTGCTGTCTGCATCAGATTCAAGGTTCGTTTATTTTGATCAGAAGCCCCACTTGAGTGTCCACATCCTGATAACATTAGCAGTGCCCCACCAACAATTAGACTAAGTTTCAATACCCTTTTTTTCACATTTCCGCCTCCCGACAAAAAAATAATCCCGTCCTTAACATAAGGACGAGATTTCCCGCGGTACCACCTTTTGTTGAGCTACTAGCACATAGCCCCACATACAACATGGTCGTTAACGAGACCAGCCGTAGTTTCAACTTTCACCAAAACGATGCTCCGAGTTCATCTTCACCAGTCATCGAATTCCATGCTTTCACTATCCATGGTCGCTTTGAATTATATTCCTGGCTACTCTTCTCATCATCGCTTAATTCTATAATTTAATATTAATGTTAAGTATCGAAGAATGCAACCCTGAATTTATCTGATTCGCATAGGCTAAGATTTATCTTTTTTGGAAACCAATCATCGCTTTAAAAATCCACAAAGCGTCAGTAACAGCCTCTGGCTAACTTTATGGATTTGATTAATTATTAATTTAGCGTACTCATGTCAATGACAAACCGGTAATGCACGTCACTATTTAAGATTCGTTCATATGCTGTTGGGACATCATCAATGCCAATCATTTCAATTTTGGGGTGGACCCCATTTTCTGCAGAAAAGTTTAGCATTTCTTGAGTTAATGCAATCCCACCAACATTGGAAACTGTTAATGTATTTTGACGATTAAACATTGATTGCAAGCTGAATTCTTGATTCTCCAGTGGCAACCCGACACTGCAAGCAGTCCCTTTAACATCTAATAATTTGAAATACTGATTCCAATCCAGCTTAACCGCCACAGTACTAAGTAGAAAGTCAAAATGGCCATTCAAACGATCAAAATCTGCTGGTGTTTTAAGAATTTCGTAGGCTTTAGCCCCAAATTGTTTAGCTTCATCAGCCTTTGATTCAGAATGACCAATCACAGTCACCTCAGCACCCATTTTGCTGGCAAATTGAGTTGCGATATGACCTAATCTACCTAAGCCCACAATAGCCACTCTTGATCCTGCTTTGATGCCATAGCGTTTCAACGGATTATAGGTCGTGATACCGGCGCACAGCAAAGGACTGGCTTCAGCTAAGTCTAATTTATCAGGAATTGATAAAACAAACCGATCTTTCACAATAATTGATTGGGAATAGCCACCCTCTGTAGGATTACCATCATAATCGTCACCGACAAATACCGAAATAACACCCTTTTCACAGAACTGTTCTTCGCCGGCCCTGCAATATTTACACTTACCGCATGAATCAATAAAGCAACCGACACCCACTCTGTCGCCGACCTTAAAGTTATTCACATTCTGACCAATGGCACTAACCACCCCGGATATTTCATGACCTGGAACGAGTGGACGCTTAAACAGCGTATCTATCCCCTCGACAATAGAAATATCTGAGTGACAAATACCACAATACTTAATATCAATTGCAACATCATCTGGCCGCAACTCACGACGTTTAATAACCGTACGGTGAAAGGTGCTGAAATCTGATCCTGTTGCTTCTAGTGCCTTAACTTCTGTTCTTGCCATTTTCCTTCCTCACTTTCGATTTTTAAATCTCATGTTCTGATACAAAATCATAATTCAGTGACTGCAACACGCCTCAGTGATATCTTCTAGTGCTAATGACTAATTTCGGTAACTTTATAAACAGCACAACCTGTTGGTAAATCAGTAACGACAGCTTTTAGCTAATTTTCAGAACGAACACCTAGTACAAATTTGGCACCTTATCGCACCAAGAAGTTGATCGTCACTGCACCGATTCCGCTAGACGCGCCTGTAATTACAACGACTCTATTTTCAAAACGTATTGCGACGTATTGCTATTATTCATCACCTCTTTGTGACTGCCTATAGTTTAAGTCTACTATTGACTTTCGACCAATACTAAAAAGCTATCTATTGTCATAACTTTTTAGTATGGTCCATGATCAAACCGGCCTATAAATTCTTTTGGCTGGCGTTCTTGCAACGACCCTATTTGACGGAACATCCCGTGTATTCGTAGCCCTACTTTTGATGAGCTAGTCGTTGGTCCTTACTATCAGTCATGTTGGCATCCAACTGGCAGACTTATTTTCACTAATCTCCAAGCTGCCTTACTCGTGTTTTAATTTTGCGGACCATCAGCGTCACTGAGCTTGTCAGAATTTTCTTGAGTATATCAAGATAGCAAAGCCTGGCATTAGCAAAGTGGCAATTTTATCGTTCAAGTTCAAGGGTGACCATCTATGAAACTTCCAAGACCATTTTTCTGTATTTAAACGTCAGAATTTTTATCGTACTCGATAATTAAAAGCTTGCTCCAGGATTCAGTCTCTTAATATCCAATGAGCCATTTTACTTTTAAAATGTACTCGTTCATCTGCCATTCATGTGAGTTTCTGACTAGAGGGCCTAGAGTATAGCACGCACTAGCGAATGAACAGTAGGCCAACTAATGGACACGTTTTGATCATAATTGATGACAACTGAGCTACCACATATGATGCGGCCGCTTTTACGTTAATCAGTTTTGACCGTTCTACCGCGTTCCCGACCCACGTATTTTTACCAAAATATGCGATAATAGAACTCAATGATTCAATCATTTAAGGGAGGACCTCACATGAAGTTACTACATACGGCTGATTGGCATATCGGTCGCACACTTAACGGCTACTCGTTGCTGGACGAACAGGAGGCCGCATTCAAACAACTCTTGGCGATTGCACTCGCTGAAAAGGTGGACGGAATCGTCATCGCCGGCGATATTTATGACCGGGCGGTTCCGAGCACCGATGCGGTCACGTCGCTTGACCACATGTTGCAAGCGATCAATATCGAACATCACCTACCGATTTACGCGATTGCTGGGAATCACGACGGCGCCAAACGCCTCAATTACGGACGTGAATGGCTAGCGTACACCAATTTCCATCTCAATACATTACTCGCTGAGGCCTTTACACCGATTGAAACCCCTGAGGCCCAGATTTTCATGTTGCCATTTTTCGACCCGATCGATGCGCGGGTCTATTATCAGCAACAAGGCTTACCCGAAAAACAAGTCAAAGCGATTCATACGATCAATGACGCCATGCAGTTGGTACTCGCAGACTTGGCTGCCCAATTTGACCCAACGAAACGCCACCTGCTGATCACACATTTCACAGTCACACCGAAAGCCGACGACGACTTGGAACTGACAAGTGAAACGACGTCCAAGGTCGGTGGTTTGGCAACTTTAACGACCGATTTATTCAGTGATTTTGACTATGTCATGCTCGGGCACATTCACACTCGGCTGGCCTCGCCGGACCCCGACCGCATTCGTTACTCCGGGAGTCCCGTGAAGTTTAACGTCAAGGAAGCTAATCCTAAGTTTCATGGAAAAGGTGTCGAAATTATCACCATCACCCCAGACGATATCACCCACGAGTTTAAGCCCATTCAACCTAAGACGGATTTAGTGAGTCTAAAAGCACCGTGGGAAACCCTACTCGACCCGGAATTCTATCAACAGCAGCCTTTAAAACAGGCGTGGTTCGCGATTACGGTCCAGGACTTCGACCGTAGCAAACATCTCAACGTCCGGGCTCAGCTAGAACAAATTTATGGGACGATCGTCGAACTTGATTACGAAACACACCATCAAGCCGCAATGATGAACCATGCACAAGCGCTCGACACGTTATCGCCGGATGCGATTGTCGGTCAGTTTTTCAATGATATTACTGGTCAGCCACTTTCGAAAACGCAACAGCAGCTTGTCGATCAAATTTTTGTCAATTTAAGAAAAGAGGATTAGCCGTGAAACCCGTCTACTTAGACATGACCTATTTTGGTCCCCACGAACACTCCATTATCGATTTTAGTAAACTTGAAAGCACCCCGATTTTTTTGATCAGCGGCGATACTGGCGCTGGTAAATCAACGATTTTTGACGCCATGACCTTCGCGCTGTTCGGGACGACAACTAACGATGGCACCGATGGCCGCGCCGCTAAAGACATGCGCAGTCAGTTTGCCCCGGCTGACCAGCCGACTAAGGTCATCTTCTACTTTGAACAAGGCAATCAGCTTTACAAAATCAGCCGGACGCCGGAGCAGTCACTAGCTAAAAAACGTGGCTCCGGAATGACCCAGCGGGCTGCGACTGCCAAACTGGCAGTAGTTGACCGCGTTGGTGGCGTAGAAATCAATTCAATTGCGACGAAACCAGCCGACGTTGGTCCGGAAATCGGTCAAATTCTAAACTTGACTGCCGACCAATTCAAAAAAATCATTCTATTACCACAAAACGATTTTTCAGAATTCTTGAAATCTAAGACCGACGATAAGGAAAAAATTCTGAAGAAGATTTTTGGAACCCAGCTTTACAGTGACTTTAGTGCGGCCCTTAAAACCGAATACCTCGCCGCTCGCAAAACTGGCGAACAGTTTATCACGGATTTACGGGTCGCTCTATCATCGACCACTTGGACTGACGATGAACAAGCGCAACTCAAGGCCACGCCCGATGATCAAAAAGTGTCCCTGTTGACCCAGTTCGTTGCCACTCGTCAAACGCGCCTTGAACAAGCGCAACAGGCCACTGAAGCACTTGATAAGACCGTTAAGCAGGCAGAAGCTGTCAACCAGGCCGGCCGTGACCGTCAGCAGCAATTCAAACGGTTAGCGGATGCCCAAACAGAGTACCAGACTCAGGTCCAACAACCAGCAACCGAAATGACGGCGATGCGGCAGCACATTCAAGCCCTGACTTGGTCCGAGGGCTTGCAGTCGACTGCTCAAGACCTGCTTCGGCGCCAGCAAGAACACAAACAGCTGTCAGAAACCCAAGCCCGGATTGCAACCAACGTCAAACAGACTGAGGCTAAGGCTAAAACTGCTCAGGCCGCCCTTAAACAGTTGGCGGCACAAGGTGAAGACAACCAGAAACAGCAACAACGCATCACCCAACTGACGACGTTGATTCCACAAGCAAACCGGATTGAAAGCTTGACGACCCAACTAGCAACGTTGACCCCGGAATTTGCTAAACTCCAGCAAACAAAGCAGCAACAACAACAGCAGCTTACTGATTTAGATGAGCAAATTAAAGCAAAGCAAACCGAGTTGCCAGAAGTCGAACAATTGCGGGCAACCAAGGATCAGTTAAGCCAGCAACGGTCCACGTTTATTGAAACGCTAACGCCGCTTGACCATCAGTGGCATCAAGCCAAAAAAGCGGCCGCCGACGCAAATGGTCTGCTGACGAAGCACAAAACTGCACTCACCGACGCACAACAAAAATTCGAAGCAGCCCAACGTTCGTTTGCCCAACAACGGGGCCGTCGCCAAGAACTCATGATTGCCCAGTTGCAACAAGAACTGGTCGACGGTGAGCCCTGTGCCGTCTGTGGTTCAACCGACCACTCGCACATGGTCGCAACCATCAGCGCGAGTGAAACTGAATTGCGACAATCAATGACTGCCGTGGATGATGCCCAGAACGCCGTTGCCAGTACCCAACAAGCGGTCAAGTCGGCACAACAACAAGTTGAAGCTGCGCAAAAAAGCGCTGAAGAAGCCGCGGCTCAAGTTGAAGTGGCTGCCAATGAGATCAAAATCAACTATCAACAATTGGTGGTAAGTGCTGGACTAGAATCAATTACCACCTACAATTTAAAGAAAATTACAGTCAATTTTGACACACAGCTACACGAAATCAGTCAACAATTGACGGCCGCTCAAGAACTTAGTATCGCGATTGATAAACTTAAGACAAACCGGCAAGCGCTCCAAGACCAAGTCACGGCCACCAAACTTGCGGTCACGCAAAAGCAGACCCAAATCGACGCCAAAACGACTGACCTGCAGCACGCCCGAACAGAAACGCAACTTAAGGCTGATGAGACCAGCCAAACGCTACGTCATGAAAAGCAACAACTTGAAAAAGCTGTTGCGGATTATCAAAAGCAAGTTGATGCGGCCAAGGACGCGGTTCAAGCCAGTGAAGTGGCCCTATCAAAAGATCGGATGCAACAAACTGATTTGGCAGAACGCTTAGACGCAAATCAACAAGCAACGGTCGAACTCAATCAGACGTTAACGACTGCGCTAAACGCCGATGACGCGCCCACCCATGACACCGCCGTTTTAAACGCTTGGTTAACGGAATTGTCAGCTGGACAACTCAGCAAATTGCAGGTCACGGTTGCTAAATACGACGAAACTAAATCACGTTTGACCCGCGAGATTAAAGAATTACAAGCCGCACTCGCTAACGTTGAACAGCCCGATTTACCGGCACTTCAAGCCCAGCTGGAAGCACAGCGGCAACTGCGTGACCAAGCCATTCAGCAACAAACGGTCGCTAAACAAGCGTTCACAGATGGCGATTCCTGTTTGCAACGTGTCCAGAAAATCATGCAGCAACAAGGTAATTTTGCCAAACGATTCGCCGAAATCACCGGCTTATATAACATTATCACCGGTAAAGACGGCAATGAATCCAAGCTCAAGCTGGAGACCTATGTCGTTCAACATTACCTCCAGCGAGTGCTCAACTATGCCAATGAGCACTTCATTAACTTGCTGTCGAACAACCGCTATACGTTCGAGTTAGCGGATGAAGCCAGTGACAAGCGCACCGACCATGGTTTAGACATTAACGTCTACGATAACGAAACGGGAAACTCGCGCTCCTCTAAAACCTTGTCTGGCGGTGAAACCTTCATTGCGGCGCTGTCAATCGCATTGTCGCTAAGTGAAGTCGTTCAGTCCTCAGCCAACGGAGTCCAAATCGACGCTCTCTTTGTCGACGAAGGCTTCGGCTCGTTAGATGATGAAACCCTTGAAAAGGCCATGCAAGCGCTCGAAACCATTGGCGAAAATCGGATGGTTGGCGTTATCAGCCACATTGAATCGATGAAACGCACGATTGGTCAACAAGTGCTGATCAAAAAGCTCGGCGACGGTCGCAGTACGGTTCGTCTGATCAGTAAATAGTGTCGAGCAATTATTATTGAGTCACAATTTTCCGCATAAACAAAGGACCTGTATCCAGTCACCTATTGAAGTGGTGACCGGATACAGGTCCTTTTTGACGATTGTTTTGAGCAATTGAAGTTAGTGGTGCTTTTGATAGTTCTATCAATTAAGAATGGTAGAACGTCTGAAGATGCATCAGTGACTCATCTAAAACGCTAAAATAAGATGCCTAAAATCAAGCCTAGTAGTTGCATACCTTGAAACAGCATCAAATTTTGTGGCGCCGTGTTGAACGTGGTTTCCTTGACTTGAACTGCATTGAAGGCCCGAATATTCTTCAAAATTTTAGGCAACACAAGCAACACTAATAATTGCGTGATGGGTAAAATTTGTAAGGCGACGCTAATCAGTACCGGGATGTAGCCCAGTAATGCCAAAGTATCATAGACCTTCAGTGACCAGCGATGCCCGATATAATACGGGACGGTGTAACGCTCGTTGCGAATATCCTGCTTTAAATCGGAAATGTTATCCGCAAGCATGATATTGGCAACTAAGAAAATGCCAGGTAAGCCCACTAAAATCATGACAAGGATATTTTGCAGGTTACCGACAATCGCAAACTGTGGCCAGTCAAAAGTCAACCCTGCCAAGACGGGCGTCGCAACGTTCATGTAGACGCTCAAAAAGAAGACGCCAAAGCCTTCAACGCAGCCTGACAGTAGTTCACCGAGTGGAAAGCGGGAAAATGGGACTGGTCCGTAAGTGTAAAAAATTGCGACGCCAATCGCCGCGGCACCCATGAATAACAATAACCAGTTTGTCAAAAAGACTAGCACCAGGCCCAAAATAATAGCTGTCGCTAGCATCACCAGCATCAATCGCAAAGAACGGCGCGGTGACAAATGTTCACGCCCCACGATGTTATAAGTATCGCAATAATGCAAATCCTTAGCTAAATAATAATCCTGCACGTTGTTGAATCCCGTTACAAACAACGCAATCGCAACTTGTGCAATTAGATAAATTAACGAATTAATCCAATTGAACGCGTGAAAATAATAAATTGAAAATAGCACCCCGATAAAATACGGCACCACGCTTGCCGCTTTGGCATTCAGCCGGATAAACTCCAAAAAGATTTTGAAAGTCATCGGCCGATAAGCCGGTTCATTGGTCAACAATCTCGACCCCCCTGATAAAATTAAAGACGCTTGCGCGTTGCACTGTGGATGGTTAAAATCGATAAAAATAATTGTGACAACTTCGGTTCAAAAGATCAAACCGTCTGCTGAGAACCACTCGCCTGCACTCACCACCCCATTGTCCCCAATGAGGTGGATATTTGATTGCGACCGAATCATAAGTCGGATTCATGTCCGCGAAACACCAAACGACGCACAATCAGCTTTTATCGTAACCTGACTCACAATGCCTCCCCTTCCACTATATCAAAGAAGTAGACTTGTGAAAACCGTTTCAAGTGTAAAATGTCACAAATCAGCACGATTACACGTGCTAGCCATAACCATCGACAGGCATTGTGCTTGTTATTACTGCCGTTATGAGTTGGCCATAGCGAAAATTAACATGTGCACTAGTTATTCGACCGTCAGCTGACGCGTGTCACATCAAACGTTCCAATTACGACGTGCTAGGCCAAAATAAGCGCCTCCACAACAAAACGACACTGCCAATGCAGACAAGCGTGATGCTTGCATTCATTAGCGGTGTCGTTTTTCAAAGACTAATTAACACGATTTTAAATTGCAACCTTCACGTGATTTATTGCGCATTCTAGTTAGCAACGACCTTCATCAATTCCGGTCCCTTGTTGGTTAACAAATACCCGGTGTTACTGGTATGTTGCCAAACGAGGCCTTCAAATTCACGTTTGCCAGAGAAGTTGCTGCGACTGACATCTGCGGTGCTCAACTTACCCAGTTTGTTAGCTGGTACCGAAAAGATACTCTCGTCAGAAACTAAGTATAAGCGACCGTTATTCGAATTGTAGCTCATTGATTGCAAGACCTGCCCGGGGGCCTGACTCAAGCCCTGTTTGACCAAGCTAAAGTGGACGCGGTTGACCCCAAGCGTCCCCTTGTAAAACTTGACCGAATTCACCGGTGCGGTCGGCCAAGCGGACTTGGTCTGGGTCCAGAAATAGGCATTCCCGCTGTTATCAAAGCTGAGAACGCTGCCCATGTGGACCGTTGACTTCAAGGTAAAGTTGACACTCGCATTCGGCTTCAAAGTAGACATACTCAATCGTTGAACGGTCGCGGTCGTACTATTCTTATAAGCCTTGATAAACCACAATTGATTCGTTTTCGGATTCAACGCCAATGACTGCACGTGGCCAGCTTTGAACTGCGGACCGACTTTCATACAAGCGAGGACTTGCCGGTCCAAGGCAGTCGTTGTGCCTCGATAGTAACGATTCGTTGCGCGCCGAATCATTGATAAACTACTCCCACTAGCATTCAATAGCTGGTTTAATTTGGTCCAATCATACCGAATCACCCAACCAGTCTGATTTTCATCACTCGCCTGCTGATTATCGTTGTACATCACATACAAGTAGTGATCATCCTTAGAAAACGCGGCACTTTGTGGATTACCGAGGATCGATTTACGACTAAAACCTGGATAATCGATTGGCAGGTAGACCGCCGTCTTGAAATGATATTTACTATAAGCATCGTTGGTCGACTTGGTTAAAGGTAACGTATGTACAGCCGTCTGAAAAGAATTCGTCGTACTGTAATCTGAATCATAGGTGTAAGTGATTTTACCCATCGTGTATCCGCTGCTGTTGACGGTTGAAAAATCTTGGGACCGATACGGCGAGAGGACGTTGCCACTCGTGGCGTAACTGGTCAGCCCATTGGCCTTGGATGTCACCTTAGTCTTACCAATGCTACTTTCACTGACAATATCGCCACTTACGGCCCAGCCATGCGTCGACCCCGCAGTCACGTAATTATACGTATACGCTCGGCCGCGCTTGTAAATCACCCGTGTTTTCGTCCGCGTGTACACCAGATTAGCGTTCAATGACGTCTTCGCCTTAAGTTTCACATAATTATTAGTCCCACTGATTTGATAAATTTTACCCGTATGACTAGCGACTTTATCGTATGCGCTCGCAGTCGTTTTTTTAGCAGTCTTGGCCTGATAATCTTTTCCAGCTTTCAGGTAACTGCTGGCGACCCAGCCAGTCGCACCATTCTTAGCGCTTTTGACATAATAATAACGAACTTTACGATTGCCCTTATAAACATACGCCTGTTTGGTGCGCGTCCATGTCGAATTATGATAAGACTTGAGCGCATGATTAGCGTGCATCTTCGTCTTCTTCAGCGACCCGCTAAACGTATAAGTTTTGCCCGTATTACTCGTTGTATAATACGGTTTACTAGCCACCTTAGTCGCTGCTGTTCGACGGTAGGTTGCCGCCGAGGCGTGGGTCGGTTGACTCACGATGGCCGTAAAACTGCCGGCACTAACCAATACCCCGATTCCAGCTTTGATTGCCCAATGCATCTTGACCACTCCCTTTTTTGTTTATTGCATGAATAATTATGCTAATGTTATTTTAGCACAAGATAAATCTATTTATTAATTTTTTTATAAGTTAATTAGATCACTTGTTATATCTAGTCCCTGCTACGCTTCATTATCATGTTAGTCACACCCAATCGTGAAAAAAAACACACCTGTGAGTCGGCGGTTTGCCGCTCACAAGTGTGTGATTAGAGCTGATTAAATTTGCAATTACTTTTCGTGTTCGTGATCATCCAACGGTGGTTCGTCTTCATCACGAGTTGCGGGTTTGATCCCGGCTGGAAGTTCCGACTTTGCAATTTTCTCCACGTCATTGGTTTCAGCTTCAGCTTTTTCCAACAATTTGGCATCGCGCAAAATCGGTAACTGGAACCGGAAAATCGACCCTTGGCCAACCACCGACTCCACACTGATATGGCCATGGTAGCCTTCGATTAAGCGTTGGGCGATAGACAAGCCCAGGCCATTTCCGCCCTTATCGCGACTACGCGCCTTATCGACCCGATAGAAGCGGTTGAAGACGCGGTCCAAATTATCCTTAGAAATCCCCTCACCGAAATCTTGAACGGCGACTTCCACATACCGGTAGTCGGTCGATAACGACAAGTGAATTTCCTTACGACGCGTCGAATACTTGACGGCGTTGTCGAGCAAGATAATCAAGACTTGTTCGAGATGATTCCGATAGATCTGCGCGTACACCGGCTTTTTGACATCATCATCAAACGTAAAACTAAAGTCTGGATGAATCATCTTGAAGTCGTTAAACGCTTGTGTGACCAATTTTTGGACGTCTGAAGTCTCATGACTGAAGTTGATTTCCAACTGTTCAGCACGTGACAAGTCTAACATTTCTTGAACCAAACTCTGCATCCGTTTGGTCTCGGATAAACTGGCCGCTAATGATTCGGATAAGACTTGTGGATCATCCTTGCCCCAGCGATTCAGCAGTTCCATGTGTCCCTGAATAATGGCAACTGGCGTCCGCAGCTCATGGGAAACGTCCTCGACGAACTGCTGTTGCTGCGTAATGTAGCGTTGCATTTGGTCCAACATGTCATTAAAGACGACTGCCAAATCGGACAATTCATCATTGCGTTTGAGGTCTGGCACCCGTGAATCGGTCTGGGGGTCGTCATTGACGGCATTAATGGTCTGCTTGATTTTACGCATCGGTCGCAACAGGAAGGCCGCCAAGAAGTACCCTAACAAGGTTGCGCCAAAAATCGTAATCATCGTCATCACGATGAAGATCCAAATCAAGTTTTGCGTTGTCGCATGGTATTCGGATAAGTTATCCGTCACCTGGGTGTAACCAATCAACTTATGATTGCTGGCGGCATAAATTGGTGCCCGCCCGACCAATTCAGCGTTGCTCCCGTGCCCGACTAGTCGAACTTGGCGTGACCTGTTTTTCGAAAATTCATGAGCATCCTTGCGTGACAAATAGAGCGTGTTGCCATTTGGGTCATAAACGGTCACGGCTAAATTCGTCCGCGATAAGGCTGTCAGGTCAGAATCGGTAAAAATCTTGCTTTGAAGGACGCCGTGTTTACGTTCACTCATACTATTGGCCGGCTCAACACTGGCTTCCGGCTGCAATTTGGCCGCGACGGATTTAATCGTCAATCCGGAGCTTTCGGTTCGTAATGATTGTTGGACTGTCGTGACAGCACTAGCCACGTTCCGTTGCTCTTGGCGCAATAAGAGGTTCGTGAAGCTCTTATAGACCAATAAAGAAAAACAAATAAAAATGAGCGCGGACCCAATTGCGGTCCCGAGCGCCCATTTCCATTTTAATGACCAACGGCGCCGTGGTTTAGGCGTCACTTGTTTGGTATCAGTCTCAGCCATTAAGAACGAATCACGTATCCAGTCCCACGAACAGTTTGGATGTAACTCTTTTCACCTGGTCGGTCAATCTTGTTACGTAGATAACGAATATAAACGTCCACGACGTTGGTTTCAACTTCAGATTCATAGCCCCAGACCTTGTTCAACAAGACATCTCGTGCTAAGACCACGTTAATATTTTCCATTAAAGTCAGTAACAGTTCATATTCACGTTTGGTTAAATTGATGACCTCGTCACCACGCTTAACGACTAGGTTTTCCTTTTCAATCGTCAAGTCCTTGTAAGTGACCGTCGTTTGCTTGGTACTTTGTTGTTCGCTTTCCAAATCAATCCGCCGAAGTAAGGCCCGTAGCCGTGCTAATAATTCTTCGATGGCAAATGGCTTAACGATATAGTCGTCAGCACCATGATCAAGTCCAGAGACCCGGTCGATCACAGAATCGCGAGCCGTCATCATAATGATTGGTGTATTCTTGACTTCACGCACCCGCCGACAAACTTCAAGTCCATTAAGTTCTGGTAACATTAGGTCTAATAGGATGGCATCAAAATCTTCAGCTAACGCTGCGTCTAACCCCTTACGGCCGTTATATTCAACTTGAATATCATAGCCTTCGTGTTTTAATTCTAATTCAACGAAGCGTGCGAGGTTTTTTTCATCCTCAATAATTAATATTCGACTCATTTACTTTTAGTCACTCCTAATATTCAACTTTATCTAAAAACCGTACGAATCAGTGATTCATCACCACTAACCTGCGTTAAGCTAGTACAACATGTTATTTTAACATGAAAACGCTGAATTTCCTACACCCCAACCAGTCTCTAGTCCTCACTCAAATCTAATTTTAGCGAATTCTCATTAAATTGCAATTTTTATGTCTCGTCATCTGGCTGGTCATTCGACTGGTGTTGCTGGTGCCACTGACGAATTGCAGCCAGCCGTTGTTGCCAGGCTTTCTCTTGTCCTTGGCTGGTTGGCTCGTAATAATGATGCGTACTCAACTCGGCTGGCATCGTCGTCATGGTCGTTAATTTATCGGCCGTATCATGTGCATATTGATAATCGGAACCATAACCTAAATCTTTCATTAATTTTGTGGGCGCATTACGAATCTGTAATGGCACTGGCAAATTCCCCGTCGCCTTGATGTCAGCTTGTGCGGCTGATTTCGCTGCATACAGCGCATTGGATTTTGGCGCGAGCGCCAAATAAGTGACTGCTTCGGTCAGGTTGACGTCACACTCTGGCATCCCAATCATCTGGCAGGCTTGAAAGACCGCGACCGTCAGCGGCAAGGCTTGCCGGTCCGCCAGGCCAATATCTTCACTGGCAAATCGAATCAGCCGGCGCGCAATGTATAATGGATCCTCACCACCTGCGAGCATCCGCATCAGCCAGTAAATGGCAGCATCCACGTCACTATTCCGCATCGATTTATGCAAGGCAGAAATGATATTATAGTGTTCCTCATCATGCTTGTCGTAGCGCAATGACTTGGTATTGATCAGCTGTGATAATCCAGCCGTGGTGATCGTCACGTTTTGTCCATCACGGTCACCATTGAGCACGGCCATTTCTAACGTGTTGAGTGCCATGCGGGCATCCCCGTTCGCGAATTCCGCAATTAACTGGAGCGTATCAGGTTGCAGATGGATGGTTAAATCTGGAAACCCATTCGGATTGTCCAGTGCGCCCTGCAAGACTGCCACCAATGCGTCCGTCGTTAAGGCTTTTAAGACTAACACTTTACACCGTGAGAGTAACGCCGCGTTGATCTCAAACGATGGATTTTCAGTTGTCGCCCCAATTAGGGTGATACTTCCCCGTTCAACATACGGTAGAAAAGCGTCTTGTTGGGCTTTATTGAACCGATGAATTTCATCAATGAATACGATCGTCTTTTCACCAAAATCGCGGTTGGCTTCGGCCTCATCCATAATTTCACGAATCGCCTTGATGCCACTAGTGACCGCGCTAAACGTAATAAAATGCGACTGTGTCTGCTGGGCAATGATTTCAGCCAAGGTCGTCTTACCGACCCCGGGTGGTCCCCAGAAAATCAGCGACGGTAACTGGTCTTCAGCAATCAGCTGCCGCAATAGTTTACCTGGGCCTAATAAATGGTCTTGGCCTTTGAAGCCATCCAAGTTCACTGGCCGAACCCGATAGGCCAATGGACTCGCGCTGGCCTTGTCGGGATTAAATAATGATTCTTGCCGCATGGCAATCCCTACTTTCACGAGAATACTTAGTTCTATTTTAACGCAAACGTATGTTCTTAGCCACTAAAACCCTCGTTTAATCAAACTTGCACTCGTTTTGATAAAATTCATCTCACGACAAAACAAAAAACTGCGACCAACAATCAAAATTGTCAGTCACAGTTCATTTCAATTAGCTAAACTTTATTGTTCTTCGTACCAACTGTAATGGAACAAGCCTTCACGGTCAGTCCGTTCGTAGGTGTGGGCACCGAAGTAATCCCGTTGTGCTTGTAACAAGTTAGCAGGTAAAACTTCTGCACGGTATGAGTCATAGTATGACAATGCCGCACTGAATGAAGGTACTGGTACACCAGCTTGGATGGCAAGACTCAATACTTCACGAGTTGATTGTTGATACTTAGCTGCGATTTCAGCAAAGTAGTCGTCCATCAACAAGTTATTTAAATCTGGCTTCTTATCAAATGCATCGGTGATGTTTTGTAAGAATTGGGCACGGATAATGCAGCCGGCACGCCAGATTTGAGCAAGTTCACCGAACTTCAGATCCCAGTTATAGTGTTCAGAAGCAAACCGTAATTGTTCGAAGCCTTGCGCATAACTCATGATTTTACTGAAGTAGAGCGCTTGACGAATCTTTTCAACCAATTCTTCCTTGGCTGGTAATTTAACGTCAGCAGTTGGGCCAGCTAACTTCTTAGAAGCAGCAACCCGTTCGTTCTTCATCATTGAGATGTAACGTGCATAAACGGCTTCAGTAATTACTGATTGTGGGACTTGGATGTTCAACGCATCTTCGGAACTCCACTTACCAGTCCCCTTGTTGTTCCCACGGTCTAAGATCATGTCAACGATTGGCTTAGTCTTGTCTTCGCCTAAATCATCTTTACGTGACAAGATATCAGCGGTGATTTCGATCAAGTAGCTGCTTAATTCGCCCTTGTTCCAATCAGTAAAGATATCGGACATTTCGTCAACCGATAACCCAGCAACGTTACGCATAATGTTGTAAGATTCGTCGATTAATTCTTCGTCCCCGTATTCGATACCGTTGTGGACCATCTTGACGTAGTGACCAGCACCATTCGGGCCGATGTAAGTGACGCAAGGTGCGCCGTCTTGAGGGGCCTTAGCAGAGATCTTTTCCAAGATTGGGGCAACTAAGTCATAAGCTTCCTTTTGGCCACCAGGCATCAATGATGGGCCTTGTAAGGCGCCTAATTCACCACCGGAAACACCCATGCCGATGAAGTTGATTCCTGATTTGTCCAAACGAGCGTTACGAGCCATCGTGTCGTTAAAGTTGGTGTTCCCACCATCAATTAAGACATCGCCCTTATCTAGTAATGGTAATAATTCATCAATCACAGCATCAGTTGGCTTACCAGCTTTGACCATCATGATGATTCGACGTGGTGTTTCAAGTGAAGCGACAAAGTCTTCAATCTTGTAACTTGGAACGAGTTGCTTGTCAGCGTGGTCCTTAACGACCTTTTCAGTCTTAGAACCCGTCCGGTTAAAAATCGCAACTTTGTAGCCGCGGCTTTCGATGTTCAACGCCAGGTTTTTACCCATGACGGCCATCCCAATGACACCAATTTGTGGTTTTTCATTACTCATTAGTTTATTGCCTCCCAATTTTTAATACGCAACTATCGTACCAGAAAAAGTGTTCTTTATAAAGTAAATGACCGCAAATTTCAAAATTAATTTCATATAAGTCATTACAGGACGAAATTAATTTTCATGAATCATGCTATTTTCTAAGTTCAAGACTAGTTACCATTGAAATTCGTGGCATCAAATCGAACAGTCCGCGTTATCTCGCTTAAAACGGCCCATCACCCTCTCTGGGGCAACGCGCCGTGTATTTGCGCATATTTATTATCGAGCTTCTGAGAGCGCATTGGGGTCACTCACAGGCCTTTTCGCGCGGATACTTTCAGTAAGAACCTTTTCAATTGCGTGACTCATGACTGGTTGATTCATCGCCACTGTTTACTGACAACCAAGTGACCCTAATCGTCATGTTCAGTTTTCAAAATACTTCCTTCCTGGGCGTCAATCTTAATCTCAACTTGTTGTTTTCCTTGATGCACCTGGACTTCCCAATAAGTCGTGCCGTTGTCCTTATCCAATTTGAGCTCACTGGCATAACCGCCATTACGATCATGGACAGCAATCGCAACCGCTTTACTAGGACTGATGACCTTTTTCAAATTGAGTCGGTCGTTCTCAACCTCAGCTTGGTCGTCCTGGTCCAGCCGTTCGGAGTGTTTGCTGATGACCTTTCCCGTCCGCCCGTTCAGCTGTAATTCGTGCTCTTGAGTGCCACCGACACCTTCCAGCGTATAAACGGGGCGGCCGAGTTGATCTTCTAGCTCGATACTCGTCAAACTGGCATCCGGATATTGTTGTTGAAATGCCTTGATAGCCGCGTTTAAGGACACCTTTGTCGTATCCGTCACACTTTTCGTCGAACTACTTTGACTACTACGCGACTGGCTGGTCGCCTCGTCTTTTTCCGACTGCCGGGTCCCACACCCCGCTAACAAGATCACACTTAGCAGTACCAGCCCGACGCCACTTCTTTTGCTCATCATCGCCATAACCTCCTTGTCGCTGCGTCAGTAACAATCGTCATGGGACTGTGCCCATTTGTTTCCCTTAGTATACGGAAGTCTGATGAGGTCTCGCAATCAATATGCAAAACGGCCCGGTTGACCATGTGGCGTCGCAATTAGGCTGAAGGAACTGGACCAATTCAAACCAAGGAACATCTGCTGGGTTTCCTCAACCTAGCTGGACAAGGCCGCCCTTGATTTTCCGTCAACTTTGCTTAACGAAATGCTAAGCAAGACTGCTTAGAGCAAGTTCCCAGTCAACGCCAAGATGGTCACACACCCAGTCACGCCATAGTCATTCTATCAACCAACTCCACTTGACGAAGGTGGTTGCTGAAAAACTAAATGACTGATTTTTAGTTCACCACTCCAAAGCAAAGTCAGCCCTCAAAATGGGAATTAATCTCCACTTTAAGTGCTGACTTTGTATTTTGAGGAATGTCGACAACGTAATTTGATCGTTCGACAGGTTTTTCAGCAACCTCTGACCAAGAGCCCTGTTTTGGACGAAGCTCCCCAAAATTCACTTTATTGAAGACACTAAAAAAACCCGCCTAAGCGAGTTTTTTAAGATCGTATTATGGTAACGAAAAGTGCCATGCGCCATGGCCGCAATGTCACTGTTCACCAACTAACAATTAGTTGTTTACTTTTACGACTTGCTTGCCGTTGTAGTAACCACAACTTGGGCAAACACGGTGTGATACACGTAATTCGCCACAATTTGGGCATGGTGCCAAATTTGGTGTAGCCAATTTAATATGACCACGACGGTTGCGTTTACGCATCTTAGATGTTCTTCTTGCTGGTACAGCCATCAACCTACACCTCCTTCAAATGAATTCACATAATGTGATTTTTGATACGCTTAGCTAACTTAATCCTTGTCTTCCTGATCAGGGAACAGGTCTTTTAACTTAGCTAAACGCGGATCAACAGTTTTAAGTTCTGCAGCCTGCAACGCTTGGTCGTCCTCAGAGAGAACTTCCCAGCCCTTACCTGTTGGCATTGGGGCCCCGTCTTGCTCAGCTTCAGAAAGAATCTGCATGGGGATGTGAATTAAAATATTATCCTCCACAGCGACATCAAAATCTAAAATATCATCTTCAGGTAAAATAATTACCGTATCGGTCTCCTCGTCAAAGCGACTGAGATCCGTTCCCTGGGGAACATAATATTCTGTCATCTGAAAAGCCAATGGCACATCCACTGGCGTTAGCGACCGACTTGACGGCAACGTTAACGTCGCGTCAATCTTCGCAGTGATCAACACGTTATCCTTGTCATAACTGGCCAAACCCGTTGCGTGAACGGATTTAACATCGATAATTTCAGGATAACGGCTCATCAAGGAGTGTTTTAAGTCCAATGCTTCATCAAACTGGAGTGGCGTTTCACGGTACGTTTTAAGCTGTGAAAGTGACCATTTCATTTAAAAACCTCCTAATGCAACGTGATAAATTATACCTGTGTGAAAATCCTTTGTCAATGTTTTTTCCTTGACAGGTCAAAATGCCCGTCATCAGTCCTAACCATATCAAGAAAGTTCTGGTTGGTCAACTGAAATTGCTGGCATTCGCCAAGGTCGCCGATATAAATCTTGAGACTGTCCATTAATTAATTCATAGACCCGTCCCGCTCGGTAATCAAGATTAAGCGCATGTTGTCGTAAATCTTGATTAATTTTGGTATACAGTGGTAGCGGCAATTGTTTTTTGACCTGATGCAAGTAAGCCTGACCCTTAGGGGTAAACCCGAGCAACCGTAAATACGGTGCTGCTTGGGCGGCCTGCACCTCCTGTTGCGTCAGTTGCAATAAAGCTGCCGTTGCCACGCGTTGGAGCCGCGTATACGTGTACCGTTTGGACTTGACAAGGTGCATAAAGTTATCAAAGTCCGTCGCTTGTTGGGCCATCGCTTGCATGCGATACTCGAGTCCTTCTGCCATTTGGTCGTATTGCCCGCTATGAGCCACGTCGACCGTTAGTAGTTGATAATGCAGCAACGGCCAAAAGTCTTGCCACCGCTGCAACCGCTGGCTCTTTAACGCCGTCAGTGTATCGCTCGGTACGACTGGCGCGATTGCAGGCCAATCCTGCGCAAAAGCTGCCTGACGAATCGCTGTGCCACTCGCGTACGCTTGTCCAGCCGTTATCGTCGGCGTAGCATGGTCGGCCTGTTGGCGCTGGATGGGATACAACTGCATCGGGTGCGCCAAAGCCTGATTGGCAGTGTAATAACAAAAGCTCAGCATGTCATTGGCCGCCGTTAATGTCACCCCAGTCGCCGCTTTTAAGGCAGCGTTGAACTGCGTCGCATAGGTGGCGTTGTAGTGACTAAACGCATCTTGATGGCCTTCAATCTCAGCCGTCAACCGTTTAAAGTCTAAATCTGGGTGTTCCGCGCCAAAAACGACACTCGTACAGCCCAGCGCACTCAACAACCGAATGCCACCCTCAGCGAATAAGTGGGCCGGCTGCGTGGCATAAAACACCGGCAATTCAACCACCAAATCCGCCCCGTTTTCCAAGGCTAGCTTAGACCGGGTCCACTTATCCAGAATGGCGGGTTCACCACGCTGTAACCAATTGCCGCTCATGACGACTACGACACAATCGGCACCAGTCAGCCGTTTGGCACGCTGCAAGTGATAGCGATGACCATTATGCAATGGATTATATTCAGTTATTAACCCGACTGCTTGCATCGACTAGGCCTCCCAACACTCACTCACTTTATTTACGACATTTGAAGAACCAGCGCGTCGTCTGGGCATCCGGTTGTTGCCGACCAAAATCCGCACTCACCGTCACTTGACTGAATCCAGCCGCCTGCAGTGCCTGCTGGTAATCAGCTAACACATACGTGCGTTCTTGATGTAATTCGCTGACTTCATCGAAAGCTTGTTTGTCTTCATTGTAGATAAAAAACGTCAAATCATGCTCGGCACTGTGCGGTTGTTCCCCGGCATAACTGGTCCACATAAATGCCCGGTCTTCATCACGATAATTATACATATAACCTGGATAGACCTCATCCGTTTGATACGGCGTAATCACGTCGAAGAGGAATTCGCCACTCGCCGTTAAGTGCTGCGCAACCTGCTCAAAGGACTGCTGCACCGTCGCGATATCAGGCAAATAGCAAAATGAATCGGCAAAACACGTGACAGCATCAAACTGGCCAATGGCTGATAAGTCCAGCATGTCCCCTTGTAAGAGTGGTAAGGTCACCGCCGCCTCATCCGCATGGTTTTGAGCCAATGCCAACATATTGTCTGATAAATCTAATCCGGTCACTTGATAACCATCCTGTGCGAGCAACACGCCCAAGCGACCCGTTCCACAGGCCAATTCCAGCAATTGACCGTCCTTATGAGGTAACTCTCGACGGACAAAATCCAGCCATTGCTGGTACATGGCTGGATCAAAAAGTTCATCGTAAAGTTCGGCAAACGTCTGATAAATCATGCGTTGACCCATTGATCAACGTCTACCAATGGGGCGTCGGACCACAACTTTTCAAGGTTGTAGTGTGCGCGCGCATCCTTTTGGAAGACGTGTACGATCACGTCACCGGCATCGATCAAGACCCATTCACCGGCAGTCCGACCTTCGACACTCTTCACGTCTGAACCCGCCTTGCGAATAAATTCAACGATGTTATCCGCGATGGCTTGGACTTGCCGTTTAGAATCAGCTGATAAAATCACAAAATAATCAGCCATCAAGCTAACTTCAGCGACGTCCAATGCGACAATGTCATCGGCCCGCTTGTCATCAGCAGCCTCAACAGTTAATTGTAAAAGTTCTTTGCTATCCATAAAACTCTCCCTTAAATTTAGTTGGCATATTCAGGTGCAACGCCACCGACCCAGGCATTATAAGTTGCTAACGTCTGCGGATAAACGGGCGCACCCTTTTGAATTAAATAAGCTAATGTATGTTGAATCTGGAAACGGACTCCCGCTGCAAGCGACTCAGCAGTCGCCTTGCGCGCTTCATCAACGCCAGGGAAATCTCGCGCCGGTTCAATAAAATCAGCCATAAAAATAATCTGATCTAATTTCGTCATGTACGGCGCCCCAACGGTGTGCAACCGCACCGCGTTGAGAATCGCCTCATTATAAATGTGTAGTTCGTCCTTGATGAGTTCAGCACCAACATAGCCGTGCCAGACCCCGTTACCATATGCCACCAAGTCTGGTGCCATCCCCCGCGACTTAATCAGGTCAATAAAGGTCGCGTCGTCACGCTGCTTGGCATAATCATGTAACAAGCCCGCAATTCCAGCTAATTCAACGTCCACGCCGTTAGCTGCAGCTAACTTTCGCGCCGTTTGTTCAACACGTAAGCAGTGCTGATAACGGCTATCAGTCAACTGTGCCGCGACTTTGGCCATTAACGCTTCGTGGCTATATGGAACAATGTCTTCAGTATACTCAATCGTTTTGCTCATACAAATGATGCTCCTTAATATAAGCGGCCACGGCTTCCGGCACTAAATAGCGAACGGAATGGCCATGACTGATTTTTTGACGAATCTGAGTCGAGCTAATGTCAATCAGTGGTGCATCGACCCAGATGACGGGATATTGACTCGTCGTCGGATACCCGGTCCGTTTGATACCGACAAAGGTGACCAGCTTCACGAGATCCTCGATATGGTACCATGTGTGCAAATAATCGACCATATCCCCGCCGATAATAAAATAGTACTGAGTATCTGGATGTTTCGCTTTGAGTGCCTTCATCGTGTCGTAAGTATAACTCTTACCACCCCGCTCAATTTCGGCAGTTTCCAACCGAAAAAGCGGATTATCGACGATCGCTTCTTGGACCATATTGGCCCGGTCCTCGACCGCAATCGTCTTTTTTTCATCAACGTGTGGTGGCTCAGCATCCGGCATGAAGCGAACCTCATCCAGACCAAGCTGGTCACCAACTTGTTGGGCCATGATCAAGTGCCCTAAATGCGGTGGGTTAAACGTGCCACCTAAAATACCAACACGGCGTCGAGGTCGATTCGTCACCGTTTCCGTCAGAACTTTCGTCGCTGTTTGATTAACCGTCTGCACCCGTCATTCCTCCTATAACTTTGCAACTTCTAATGAGTAGTGCCGGTCTTCCTCATGACTTGCTGGCAAGTATAGGACCAGCACCCGGCCAATGGTTTGAACAACCGTGATAGCCGTATTTTGTTCGATGGCCGCCTTCACATCCGCAGTCGTCACATCGGCATTTTGTAAGATGTTAACTTTGATGAGCTCGCGTTTGTCGAGTGCACCAGTCAGCTGTGTCAACCACTCATCAGTCAAGCCATTCTTACCCACGGCAAAAAGTGGCCGCATGTGGTGGGCTTCACCACGTAAATAGTGCTTCTGTTTTCCACGTAAATTTTCCATTAAATTTGATTTACTCCTATATTATGGTTAGTTTGACTGGCTGAACTCGCTGTCGATCCGTGGCGGGAACAGTCCTAGTCATTAATTAGCGTTTGTTGATCATCGCTGGCCGTGTGAGCACAGCAACACCCTTAGGCGCCCAGCCAGCGACCCGCGTATCCGCAGCGACGGTGACCCATCCTAGGCCTTCAAACACGATGTCACTCGTTTCAGTGACCTTGAATTCGTGCCGAACTAACGGTGGAAAGTCTGCGACTGCCGCGCCAGTTGGTGGTGTGATCAACTCGCCGACATGTTTCGTATAGAAATTATCGGCATTTTCTGTCCGGGTCCGATGTAACGTCAGATTGTTGTCAACGTAAACCGTCCCAGTTGGTTTCAGTGTATCAACGATGTCCAAACGGGCGACGCCACCTAAGAATAAGGTCTGACCGTTGCCCAATTGAAAACCTTTGGGCCGAATTTCTTTTTGCGGTGAGACCAACTTCAAATCATCGCCAGACAACACGTGTGCCATCTGTTCGGGATGAATAATCCCAGGCGTGTCAACCATCTTGTGGCCATCGTCCAACGGAATTTCGATTTTATCCAACGTCGTGCCAGGGAACCGCGACGTCGTGATCAAGTCCTTCAAACCGGTATTATTGGCAATGATTCGATTAATCAAGGTCGATTTACCGACATTCGTGACCCCAACGACATAGACATCCCGACCGCGCCGATATTTTTCAATCATCGCTAATAAGTCGTCGATGGCATGGCCCTTTTTAGCACTTGTCAATGCCACATCTACCGGTTTGATGCCTTGCTCCCGAACTTGTTGGTTCATCCATTCACGCAACTTAGTCCGCCGTAATTGCCGTGGCAAAACGTCTTCCTTGTTACCGACTAACAAGACAGGATTATCACCAACGAACCGTTGCAGTCCCGGGATAATGCTCCCATTTAAATCAAAAATATCAACCACGTAGACGACTAGCGCGTTGGCATCTCGAATTGTTGCCAGTAAGCGCCGAAAATCATCATCCGTTAAGCCAACTGGCACGATTTCGTTGTAGTGCCGCAGTCGAAAACAACGTTGACAATATAAGTCCTGCGCATCGCTTGCTAAGGATTTTTGCAGCGCACTATTCGGGGTATACCCCGCCGCTTTGGGGTCCGTCGTTTGAATGGCCGCCCCACAGCCGATACAATATAAAGTTTCTTCTGATGTTTCACTCACTTATTTAAGTCCTCCTGAAAATGCATTTCTGGATAAACATGTGCTAATCGTAATTTAATAAAGCGTTCAAAGAAGCGGTTGATGCGCGTATTCCAGGCATCCGTCGTCACGATTGGCTTGACCAGAATACTTGGCACACCGGCTAAGTGGGCACTCCACATGTCCGTGATGTATTGGTCACCGACCATCACCACTTCATTTTTGTGTAAGCCTAAATCGTGCCGGGCCTTATTGAGTCCAATCGGTAACGGCTTCAACGACCGCGAAACGAATGGCAAATCTAACTGCTCCAATGCCTTGGCGATACGTGCTTCCGAGTTATTCGAAACGACGACTAACGGAATCCCAGCGTCTTGCAACGCATGCAGCCACTTTTTCAGTTCCGGGGTGCCATCTGGATTATCCCAGGCAATCAACGTGTTATCAAGATCGGTAAAAACGGCCTTGATACCTTGCGCCCGTAGCTGTGCTGGCGTCACATTATAAATTGCTGGTATCATCCAAGTTGGTTTAAATTGATTAATCATCGTTATCCCCTTCACTTCTCACTGGATTATTTGGTTATTGATCTAACCCCACTAGCCCATTTTATCATACTGGTTCACGAAATACCGGACCAAATCAGGACTGGGACCGGATTCCATGACGATTACGAGCTAATTTTAGTCATCATTATATAATAATTTGTTTTTTGAAAATAAGCAACGAAAATCCACCCATATAATGACAATATCCTGAAAATGAAAGTATCAGTTTGCTGAAGATGGATGCTGCGATTAGCTGATGCTTGTGGTTCAGTTGGTATGGCACTGACGTAAATAGTCACTAAATTAGTTGGATGGCTGGTGGAAATTCATTGCCAATGAGTGGGCATCAGGACGCCCTCGTTATCGACACCCGTGAACATGACTTGAAAAGTTAGTCGCGATAAGAATTCTGACATTAACTCTGTCAAAGGTGATAATGGCGCAGTGATCAAGCCTAGAATTAGTCAGATGATGCCACAAGTGAACGAATCGTGCTGGTTCATCCTGCTATCCGCATCTAAATGTGAATCGGCCAAATCCGTCAAAATAGATTCACAAATGGCGTGCTTGAGCGTATATTTGAAGTGTGATGTCGCGCGTTTGACTTATGCCATAATACTGATGTGCATATTCGTTGCATGCAACTGCAATCCTCGTGTAAGCTTATGATTATGGTCAAAGGGCAAATCTGAGTTGAAACTGTTTGGCGCAGTTTCAGTTCAAGATAACCCTGGTCAATAATCAGCATTTAAACGGTTGCCATCAGTCAAGAAATAAATTAATCGCACCCATTGCGAGTTATCAAAATACTTATTATGGAGGTCTGTTTATGGAGAAAAAAGATGTGATGAAACAATATGTTACCGACAAATACTTTTCGAAGGGGCATTGGTGGACAAAAATCTGGCAAACCCTCGTCGCCATTGTCGCCTGGATTTGCGTGGCTGTTCCAGTCTACTGGACGATTTCGTCAACATTATTGGCCAACAACCCGCGCTTCATTCACGCTTGGAAGTACGAGGAAGGTAAGACGCTCTTCTACTTCTTTGACCGGTTCTTCATCTTTGCGTTCATTTTGATTGCCATTATTGTGATTATTTCCACGATCCATAACAATCACCGGGTCAAACAACATATTAGTAAGGAACGGCAATATGATGAAGAGCGGTTGGATGTTCGTAAGCGCCGTTTGAATAATTTTTACACGCAACGCTTTGGACAAGCCACCTTCCGTCAACACGTCAAGCACTACACGGTTGATCCGGAACAAAATCTCGACGTCAACGAAATTCACAAATTATACGAGGACTAATCTATGGAAATTATGCAAACACTTAAGCCCTTCGAAAGCATCTGGAACTTTGTCCTGCTGCTACTGGTCTCCTACCCAATCCTAGGGGCCTTCGCGTGGTTCATCGGCGTGCTCTGTTACCAATTGGTCTACCGGCACCGCCACAAAGATGATGTTGAATTCAAGGAACTCGCGCCTGCAGAACAACCTTTTATTACCATCATGATTCCAGCGCACAACGAAGAAGTTATGATTGAGCACACCATCAACTACTTAATGAACAATTTAAATTATCAAAACTACGAAGTGCTCGTTACTGATGATGGTTCCACTGATGAAACGCCGGCTATTCTGGAACGGCTCCAGACCGTTTATGATAACTTGCGGGTCATTACGATCAAAAAGAATCAAGGGAAAGCGCACGCCTTTAACGTCGGCGTTAGTTTTGCCCGCGGCGAGTTTATTCTCAGTAACGATGCTGATTCGATCCCGGAACCTGATGCACTGTGGAAATACATGAGTTATTTCATGGGCGAAGAACACGCCAACACCGCCGCAGTTACGGCTAACATGGACGTTCAAAATCGAAGTACAATTATTGCCAAGTCACAAACCGTCGAATTCTCAAGTATTGTCGGCGTTATCAAGCGGAGTCAAGTTAGCGCGCTGGGTAATATGTATGCCTACAGTGGTGCCAACACGATGTATCGCCGCGATGCTTTGATTGACGTCGGCTTGTTCCGGCAAGACCGTGCCACTGAAGACATCAGTATTGCCTGGGATCACCAATTGAATGGTTGGACGACCGTCTTCTCGCCAGACATTTTATTCTATATGAACGTTCCTGAAAATCTGGACGCGCTCTATCACCAGCGGAAACGTTGGGCTAAGGGTGGGACAGAAGTATTGCTGACCAATTTTAAACGGGTCGCAAGCCATCCTGGCAAGTACCTCAAGCAATGGGCGTTCATTACTGACCAAACCTTGAGTATTATCTGGTCCCTATTCTTCTTTGTCTCAACACTGATTTTTTTAATTTCACTGGTCACTTTCTTCTTCACCGGCAACTACGAACGGGTTTACCACATGTTCTGCATGGCCTTCATCTTCGTGACTTTCGAGATGTTTGCCGGTATCTTGCAGCTACTGTCAGCCCTGATTGTCGATGACCGCGGTCGTAAATTCAAATACTTGATTTTCATGCCGCTTTACATGCTGATCTACTGGCAAGTCAACGCACTCGCCCTCGTTACAACACTGATTCCAGCCGTTAAAACGATTCTTGGTTACGGTAGCGGAACTTGGGTCAGCCCGGTTCGGAAACATCATACGGAATAGTATTATGAGTGATAGAAAAGCGAGTCCCTTGGTTGGGGGCTCGCTTTTCTGTATCGGAATTTCTAACTTGTACAAGTTTGCAGTGCGTGACATACTCATGAAATTCACCGCATATACGGCAACGTACGGTACATAGCTCACACCATACAACTAGTTATTCTGTCGGAATTACGGTCATCAATCCCATACCGAATGCTTTTTCACGTCCTAGCCCCTTGGTCAGAGTCTGCTTAAAAGTGTCAGCATCTTGCACACGCAACATCCCTTCAAAGGTGACTCTGCTAAGTCGAACACTCCGTCCTTTGCGTCGATGAAGCGTGGGCCAGTCATGACTCACAACATCGAATGCTAATTTTTCCGTCTCATCAGCAGCTGTGTCTGCACGTGCGACTAACTCAAAGCCCGCTCGAAGCGCCCGGTCTGCCAACCATTGTTTCTGCTGCTCAATGGTCACATGCGGCACGACTCGACCCTTAGGATGGTTAGGTTCGATAATTGAATGCGTCGGATTGGCCGTCAATCGAAACCGCAACACCATGCCCGCTTCTATATGGTCTAACCAAGTATCGTATGACTTGGTTAGTGCAGTTCCCTCAACACCATATTGTTCCAGTTGTTCAAGCTTAGGCCGGTCCGCACTTAATACCAATAAATAATCTTTGCCGTTCAACCGATCAATTCGCCACAGATGCCGACCACGCTGATTATTTTCGATTTCTTCAGGAAAGCTCTGTTCAACCCAATTGTGATAAGCGCCTAAATGAGTTAAATCTCTAGTCTTATAGCGATTATCTCGATCAATTTCAACTCTTGATAAATACATCAGCGTTGGTCCTCCTTCCAGAGAAAAGTCATCATATCGTGATCTGTCTCAGCGGTACGATCAGGGTGATATGGATTCTCTAATGGCACCCGATCAATAGCCACAGCCCGAAAACCATACTGACGTTCTCGTTGATCAAAGGTAATCACGTTGTCCTTGACCATCGAGCTTCGGTGATTGGGCAACAATGCCGCATCAGCAATCAGCTCTGCCACAAAGGTAGGGCTTTTCGTTTTCTTCATATAAAATCTCGACGCGTGCCAAGATAAAGACTGCAATACTTGTGTTGGATTGGACCCCGAGGCGATCTTGGTCATGATTGGACCTGCTGGCACATTGGCACGTCGACCTAATGACAGCTGAAAACGCGGATGATGTAATGCCCAATCGATCCTGTCAATAAGTGCATCATCTTCACTTCCAACTGCGGCCAAGAAGACCGCGTCTTGGAGGTAATCCCGATAGGTCAGTTTACGTTTGCCGCGCTTCCATTCAACAATCTGAAAATCTGTGAGTGGTTCCGCTGGTTGGTCAATTCGCACTGCGTAGTCAAGCTGATTCAGCGTTTGAATCCGGGCATCTGTTCTCCGATAGCCCAACGCTGCTGCAATCAGTCCAACAATTGCACTTTTAGATGGATAATCATAGCTCGTTCGACGATCGAAGTTAGCTTCATCACCGTAGGATTGCAACGGCGCTGTCAGTCTAATCGTTACCGTTTTCATCCTTGACCACCTTCGTTAATTCCGTCGTGACTTGTCCCAACAGATCCGTTAAGTTTTCAGCTGGCACTGCAATTGCTGACGCATCAGCACCCAACGCAACATTTAGCACTGGTTTCTCGACGAATTGCAACGTCTGTTTATAAGCAGCATTCAATTTCTCAATCGATTGCTTAACATAGCCCTGCTTCGAAGTGACCGGGTCTTCAAAGCCTGAGACCAAGTTCACTGGCGTATCAGTACGCAATGTCAACATGACATAACTTGGCAGTGTTTTGTTGGCGAACGTATTTTGCTTTCCTGTTGGCATGGACAGTACAAAAGCTTTGACAAATTCACGCGCACCGTCAACCGCTGCAGCTTCACCTAAATTTGCAATCAGGTCATTCATATTGATATTGGCATAGCGATAGAGGGTCGCTGAATTAAACTCTAGTGTGCCAAGCATGGCGGCACCAGTTGTATCGTCTGGTTGTAAATCATCCAAGGCCGTAAAATAGTCAAATTCTGGAACGACTTCATGTGTCGAGATTGCGTGGGCGACCTGTGCTGCAGCTTCGACGTTCAATTCAGGATTATCTGCAACCATCCGACCAAATAAGGCTAAATCAATCGACTGATTACCCTTTAACACCGCTTTGATGGTCTTTTTATCTAATTCGCCGTCTGCGTTATCTTTGACATACTGAGCCAATTGATCAATTTGACCAGGACTAAGCATTAATAATGCACTGGTTTCTTCATTTTTATCCAACTTAACACTGGCTGCCTTAAAGACCGCATTGACTTGTTCCCAAGCGTCATCATCACTCAAATCTGGCGTTAATTTTTGGAGCGCGTCCTTCAACAGCTGGGCCGCTGTTTTTGTTCTGTAACCTACCGTGATCGTGTCATCTTGGAAACTCTGACGAACGGCGCGTTTCCAACTTTGCGAGGAGACTCGCGACCGGCTAACGCCACCGTATAAGGCAGTTTTAGGCGCACCAGTATCATCGCGGTTAATATTTGAAGATGGTACGGTTTGAATCACATGAATATCAAGATATAAGTTGTTGGTCGTCATTAGTTTTTCTTCCCTTCAGGTTTCTCTGTAGCGTCTTGTGGTCGATAATATTGTTGTCCCCATTGTAAGCGCACCTGGCTCGCACGCTCATAGCTTTGCTGCAACCAATAGAGATCTTGCGCTAAACGGGCATAATCGATTTTTTGTTGTTGATTAGCGGCTTTGAGCATACTGACCAAATGAGTTAATGCGTTAATCGCACTTGCGACATTGGTCGTCGCGAGCAGCGGTTGCATGCGTCGATCCAGTGCGACCCGCGTCTCCTCGTTGCGTCGTAACTTTGCAAGTGCCTGAAACAATGGGATTCCTTTTTCGGTATCATCCGTTTGCGAGTTAGCTGGGCCATAAACTAAGACCTCGCTGCCTTGTTGCTGAATCGCATAGAACCGGACCGCCGTATACACGGCCACTTCGGCTGCTGTTGGGCGTCCATCACGACTCAGCATCTCGTCATCTAACTCAGCCATCATGATTGGCCACAGCGCCTGGGCTTGTGGGCTATTCAGTACTGTTGCGTGCCGGACACTGGCTAAAACACCCTTATTGAGATTACCGTGATTATAAAGCTGCCGAATGATACTGGCAGTGACCTTCTGAATTTTATTTTTCATCTGCAACCTTCACCTGCTTTCCTTTCAACTGTGTAAAGACCAGTCGCCGTAGCTGATTATTAGCCGTAAAAACGTTGATCTGCCGGGGCACATTATTCTTATCATGATCAACAATTCCGCGCACATCACGTGACGAACTCGTCGCCATCATCGTATTTGCTGCCTGCAGCGTAATTGTTTGTAACGTTTGTTTCCATTCATTGATCTTGGCTTCCCGGTCATCATTTCCAGTGAGACTCGCCAACCATGCCTTAAACGGCCGATTTAGTTCGGCGTAAAATTGTGCACTATGACGTTGCCCAAATTGTTTGGCATCAATGTTCCGAATCTGGCCGATTGTTGCGGCAAAGCGATAATAGCCGTCACCTATTTTTTGCGTGATGTTAATTGCATCTTCAATTCGAACTGGCCAGTAATCCGCGGAGGACTCATCAAACAACACGTCGGCTTGAATCTGCATGTCGTCATAAACCTCAGTGGCAGGCATCTGTGACGACATGTTGCCATCATTCAATAACGCTGTGGAAGCTAACCATAATTGCTGTTCATCCGGCACCAATCCTTGTGCCTTCAAATAATGTAGCCAAGTGACAATGCCAGCTTCATGAATATCATCACGACGATTAACATTGACATACTGACCAAAGTTGCGCCACATGGCTTTACCTGTGTACTTAATACTAGCGACCGCCGGCTTGAACTGGCTGGTCTTCTTATCTTGCCGCCACAAGGTCATCGGCTCAATCAGCGCGCCCACGTTATCGAACATTGGAATGCCCGCAGTAAAAATCAGCGGTCGCTGTTGATCATCCCATTCGATATGCAGTAACCGTGACCACGTGGTGTAAAGTGCCGCAAGATTATCTGGCACTAGTTTTCGTCGACGTTCCTTGAGGTAGTCAGCCAGACCTGTGTACTCCCATACGGGCCGTTGAACGAGATACCGCACATCTTCATCCATTGGCACTAAGATCAAGTTCAGCATCAAAATTTCGAATAGTGACCGGCCATTCGCATAGACGGGATTAAGCTGATATAGCCACCCCGCGCCGTTAGAGAAGGTCTCGTCACTCTTGATTTTTGTCTTATCGGTCACACCAGTATAATTTTGATACATAATCAACCACCGAGCTAGCTCAGCGTGCGTCAAGTCATTCTTGGTTTCGTTGACTTTCGGCGCGAATAATGCCACCGAATTGCCACTCTCGGAAATCCGTCGATTCATTTGGCGGATAGCCACTAGTCCAGTCGGCTTCCCCGTTTTTTGACCATGCGCAACGCTCTTGTTTTCAGGCACGACAGCGTCATATTCCGAAGCCGTCACTTGATAAAATGGTTGGTCACCAAACAAATCAAATCGGTTGGCATACTGTTTTAGATAATCAGTCACGATTGTTGTAAACTGACCACCTTCATACAAGTCCTGCCAGGTCTTTTTCAAATCATCGTGAATTTCATCAGAATCGTAGTCCTCATCGACACTCACCACTTTAAAATCATCAGCTATAGTCAGCCACTCATACCCTTGGTTATCCGCATCGTACCGGGTATAAACGGTCGTTAAAATTGCGAGCAACAGCCTTAACACAGCTAAATCTTGTGTCCGCATGTCACCGGCTAACTGGCGATAATTTTGTGCATTTTGAAATAATTCAATTAGTGAGACTGATACCTGTTGGTTCGTCTGTGCGTCGATGACTTCAATCCACGGCTCAGTTGTCAGATTAAACGTTTTTTCCACCTGTTCATTCCTCCTTTGAATAACTTAGTCCCAGCTGTGGCGAGTAGCTGACTTGCCACCCATTAAATGTCGCTGTCAGATTCTGGTCTAGTGGTAGTACTAAAGCCCCGTTCAGCCAGACATCATCCTGCCACCGAAGATGATAGGGTCGCGTTAAATCTTCTAGTTCGGTAATGGCCGCCGTGATATTTGGCGTAATTGCGGCAGGTATTCGCAGCGTTTGCTGGGCAATTGCGGCAGAAGCAACCTCGGCCAATTTACGCCCATCAAGTAGAAAGTCACCATCCGTCGTATGTTGAACCAGAATCACTTCTAATGTTTCCTGAATATCACGAACCGCTGCGCTCGCCTGTTGGTCATTTACCACGTCTGTGTGATCTCGATCCAACCAGCCATGCAGCGTTTTCCCCTGCTTTAGCTGTGGCGCTTTGACTTGAAAGACGCCCGCCTTCTGTTGTTCGGCTTTCAAATCGGTCTCAAATTTCTCCGCAGCAGATTCAATTTCTGGGACTTCCGCATCCGTCGCAGCATCATAGACGCGCTGAACAAGGGTGGAAATATCGCCAGGTAGCTGAATCTTATCAGGCAAAAAATGATCCGTCTTCATTAGTAAATACTTGCCATAGACCGCTTCATTGCCATCACCGTAGTCACCAAAATCATTGATTCCCATCACTTTGAGCTGTGGCTGTCGAAATTGTTTAGGGCGTGTAATTGTCTGATGCCGGTGTAGGCGCCCCGCACGCTGTAAGATCAAATCAATTGGCGCGATATCCGTGTATAAGACATCAAAATCAATATCCAAGGATTGCTCCAACACCTGCGTTCCAATCACGACTAGTTTTGCTGGTCGCTGACCGTGTTTGCCAATCGCTGCTTGCAACTTTTCTTCTTGTTGTGCCCGGTCTGGCGCTAAAAATGCAGAGTGTAACACCATCAATGGGACATCCGCGGGAATCAAAGCTGCTAATGCCTGGGCGCGCTTAACCGTATTGACAATGATTCCAGCCACCCCACCAGCATCCAACTGCGCCAGCAACGTCGCAACCAGGTCTTGATCATCCTGGTTAGTACGCTCGACAGCTAACGTCAGCGGGGCTTGATCACTCTGTCCTTCAAAATGCGTGACTTGTTTAATTTCAGGACCGTCCAACACACTCAGTAATGGATAAGCCTTCGTGTCTTCCCAGCCAGCCGGCGCTAATTTTAACAATTGATGGAACTTGCGACCGTACTTACCTTTTAAATACGCTTTTAAGAGCTGATTCCGTTTTATTTTTGGCAAAGTTGCCGACAAAATGACGATGGGCACATGATAAGCACCCAGCCATTCGATTGCTCGAAGTAAATAAGCATTCATATAGGCGTCATAGGCATGGACTTCATCAATTACGACGACCTTACCCGAGAAACCGAGATGACGTAAAAAGAGATGCTTCTGTTTCAATCCCATTAGTAACAAATTATCGATCGTCCCGACTGTAAACTTGGTCAGGATCGACTTTTTCCCACTGAACCAACTATTTAAGGTCACGGCACCGTGGTGTTCATCCGTTGAATTAACGTTGCTTGCATTAGGCAAGGCCGTATAAGTCCGATTAAATTGGGACTTGCCATGCATTAGTTTAATTGAGAGATGGGCTTCCTGTTCATCCGCAACACTCGCCAGCCAGTCGTTCACACGTGCAAACATCGCATTCGTGGTCGCTTGTGTTGGCAGACCCATGTAAACACCGTCACGCCCTGTCATTCTGGCCAACTGCTCCACGGCAATCAAAGCAATTTCCGTTTTTCCTAATCCCATCGGTGCCTCAATAATTGCCATTCCAGGATCAGTAGTTGCCCCTAAAGCACGCGTGATTGCTGCTTGAACCGGACGTGCATGAAATCCCCAACGTAACTGATACGGATCTTGATCCTGACTCAGTGGTGCTGGCACCCATTCATCATCTAGTCGCCAAGTCATAATTGCCCGTTGAAACCGTGTCTGTACATCGATGGTTTCTACTGACTGCGCGGTATTTACTAATGGAAAAAGTGGCTTGCTAGCGTCGCCATCGAAACATTCGCTGGAAGCGAGCCAGTCCGCCATGATTAATAATCCCGTTAATATTACGGCTTCTGGTTGATTAATGGCGGGAATCTCAGCCGCACGTTGATAACCGGCACTGTGCAACCCGTATTCCACCAATTCACGCTGAACCTGTTGCCACTCAACTTGCAACTCAGGTCGATTATCACTCTGAAAGTAATTAGCAGTATAGTCTCGAATTTGATGAACCGGCGGCTCGCTTTCGGGTTTGCCATGGTGACCGCCAATGATTGCACCTATCGTGGGATCTACACCATACGCCGTCAAAATTGCCTCACCAGCGAGCGCGTGGGGTGAACGCTGTGCAGAAGACAAATTAAGGACATCTAAATCTTTAAACCCACTTCGCATGAGCTGTTCTATTAGAATCTGATCTAGCTGGTTATCACCGTTATATGCTGGCTTCATCTGAAATGCAGGTGTCGCTTTTCCGCAGTCGTGGATAAAACCGAGAAATTTTACCAGCTTCTGTACATCCTCCTCAGAGGTCGCCGCGGCTAGCTGTTGACGCTGACCATCACTTAACCAGTGATTGAATAACCAATTAATCGTATTTTCGCAATCTTTTAAGTGGAGGATTAGCGGCAACCAAAGCCGCTGTCCGTCACTAGAACGCTTCTTAGCCCATAAGCTCTGCGCTAATCGTGAAAATTCTGCCATCGATTTTCACCTTCTTAATATGTTTATACTATTAGACTGCCGGGGTATTTATAATTCATTGCGCACTAATTTTCGCCACAACGCTAGTAGCAGGAAAACTATTGAAAATCGCTTATCCGGCGTGAAATATATGGCTAGTTTGATAAGCTGGTATATATCCATCTTTAAAATCAGAGTAATACCGGATGCTCCCCCCAAAAAATATTCGTTAGTTATTCATTACTACAAACGCTCAATCAGTAAGACCGATTAATTTGCGGGTAGCAAGCTATTGGATGGATTTTTTAAAATTCCGGATATAGATCAAACATTCACGCCTATTAAACGTTGTTATAATCATGTATATCTTATATTAACATTTAGAAATCAGAAAATCATCTACAGATTTGTTGCGTTTCATTGCAGACATTCATCTTGCTTGAAATCCCAGTTTCTTGTATAGTCCTAGTTGTAGATGTCAATTCAGCAAGTTGATGTAAATTTTGGATTTACTGATTTCATATTGTTGATATGACGGGATTTGTTTAGTCTGTTCCCCGTGTATGCGGGGGTGATCCTTAGTGGCGTTGTTGAGCGATTGCGTTAGTTGGCTGTTCCCCGCGTATGCGGGGGTGATCCTGTGATGCTGCAAGGCTGGCGGTTCAAGTTCCACTGTTCCCCGCGTATGCGGGGGTGATCCCTTCAATCTGTGGACGTTAACGATCGCCCAATTCTGTTCCCCGCGTATGCGGGGGTGATCCTAAGGAGGTATTCCAGATGTACGCAGTTAAGACCTTTTCCCCGCGTGTGCGGGGGTGATCCTATTACTGCGTCCCGATGGCAAATTATTGAATTTATTTGGATCATACCTTATAGTCAAAACACTAGCACTTCGACAAGTTGACCCAGAAAAGTCATTTTTATATTTTGGATTGTTGATTTACCGGCATTTGATTAGTCTATTCCCCGCGCATACGGGGGTGATCCTCCAATGTGACTAACTGAAATTTCTACGCTAGTCTATTCCCCGTGCATACGGGGGTGATTTTTATACAGTTTTTAGGAGGGCAAGGATAATGGTTGAAATTATCGCGCATGTTTTAATACCAACCAATCGAGGATTTTTGATTTTACAGCGTACCCGAAAAGAATACGGCAATAAAAATGTATACCCTGGATACTGGGATATTCCTGGTGGTTTAGCCATCAATAATGAGATTCCAAGAGAAACAGCAATTCGGGAATGTATGGAAGAAACTGGGTTAAAGGTAAAAATTAGCAGAATTATCTGGGAAGATTCAGTCCTTGATAAGGACAAAAATCACGTGTTTACAAGATTAGTTTATCTGGCACATGAGATATCAGCTGATCAGAAAATTTATCTAAATCGAGAAGAACATTCTGAATTTGTTTTTGTAAATTCACGGCAAATTTTGAGTAAAAGAAAAGTCATACCATATTTAGAGAAAGTCTTGTTACAGTTTCTATAGATAATGAGAACTGTACCGCGTGACCTTTACGCTTGAAAGTGCAAAGAAAGAATTTGTAGCGTTACTGACGTGTAGCATCACTAGCGATTATTTTTGCATCAACAGTCACTCGATCGAGCAATAATTAACGAACTCCAATCGTTTTAAAAACGATTCTCCACATATAAATGGTGATTCTGAGCATACTGAATCAGTCAGATCATTTCACACAATCCAAATATGCACGCAAAACAGCATACCTACTGCGAGATACACAGTAAGTATGCTGCTTATTTTTATTAGACAGCCTAACACACCCCACTCATTTATTCACCGACTGTGTACGTTGCTCCCAAAGTAACGTGGTCTTAACCGATTGCGCGCGGTATACTGCAGCTTTAGCCAGTTCCTGCTGAGCATCAATCACTTTTTCAGACATAAAGGGATTCGTGGCTTGTGCTACAGACAACTCTGTGCACCCTAAGATAACGGCGTCACAGTGTTCAACGTTTAGCAATTGCGCAATTAACCCGTGAAATTTAGCTTGATCCACAAAACTGTGCTGTTTAATATCGTGATAAATTAAATCCATGAGTTGAACTTGCTCCGCTTCATTTGGGACGACTGGAATATGTCCGTCAGCGTGGATGATGTCCTGATAAAGATGAGATTGTATCGTTCCGGTCGTTGCCAGGATACCAATTCTTAACGGCAAGTCACTGTGTTGCTGACTTACGGCTTTAACTGCTACCATAGGCATATTCAAAATTGGAACGCGTGAAATTTTAGTTAGCTCAGGCACGAAATAATGGGCCGTATTGCACGTCATCACTATAAATTGAACAGCCAATCTATTGAGTAGTCGTACATCTGACTTCAACGCAGGCAATGGACTGGCGCGATGATGATCCAAAATATAAGCTGTTCGGTCTGGAATCTGAGCGTCGTTTAGCACCACATAGTTCAGATAATCTTGGTCACAATGAGCGTTGGTCAGCTGATTCACTGCATGTACAAAACTCTCAGTTGCCATCGTGCCCATCCCGCCAATAATTCCAAAACATTGTTCCATAACTGCACCCCCATGAATTGTTTCTGGCCTTCAATTCCTAAGTTGTTAATTATTATCCATCGATTCCCTATTCGGAAGCAACTGATTTGCAACCAATGTTGAACTTAATACGTTATGCTTACTATGTCTCGCAAATCAAACGTGCACTCACATGAAAATTCCAGCTTAATGACTAATAAATAATATCTATCACTTTCAGGCAGTACCAAATTCATCGTTCAAAAAAAGACCGCCACCCCACAGGATGACGGTCTTTCAACATTAGGGTCTAACATT